>JAKLLI010000050.1 GCA_023150195.1 Azonexus sp. | reverse complement strand
CGGTCCGTCATCGAGGTCATGACAAAAATCGGAAAGCTGCGCTCCGGCATTTCGGCATGAATGGCCTGACACAATTCCTGACCTGTCATGATCGGCATCTGGATATCCGTCACCATGACATCAGGCGGTGCCAGATGAATGGCTGCCAGCGCCTCGCGACCATTGGGACAGGTGGTGACTTGAAACCCGACGCGCTCAAGCTGCATCTTGAGCACCCGCGTCATGTGCGGTTCATCGTCAACGATCAGGATGTGTTTCTTCAAGCCATGCCCTCTTCGAGATTCACCGCCTGCGCCTTGAAGCTCAGCGCAAATTCGGTCCCCTTGCCAACCGTACTATCCACGGTAATGGTGCCATGATGCAACTCGACGATCTGCCGGGCCAGGTACAGGCCCAGCCCGTGGCCGCTGCGCAGCGCGGCTTCCGCACTGGCCGAGCGATAGTATTTGTCGAAAACCCGCGCGCAATCTTCCGGCGACATGCCGATCCCCTCATCGCGCACGCGAATCTGCATCTGGTTATCTTCGAGCAATTCGGCGCTCAAGACCACGCTGCCGCCCGGATCGCTGTATTTGATGGCATTGCTGACCAGATTGTCGATGGCAATGCGGAACAAGTCCTTGTCCAGCCGCACCGAGCCGAGATCCGGCGGCATTTTCAGCTGCAGCTGAATATTTCCGGCGACGGCATTCGGCAGCATGCTGTCGTACACGTCCTGCAAGAGATCGTGCAACTTGACCCGGGCGCGCGCCAATTTCATGGTCCCGGCGTCCAGCTTGGAAATATTGAGCAGATTGTTGATCAGGCTGGCCATCCGGTGCGCCTCACCCTGAATGACATTGACCGCGTTGACCCGGTCACTTTCATCGAGCGCAGCGTAGTCCAGCAGCAATTCGCTGTACATGGTCAGGGTATTCAAGGGGGTCTTGAGTTCGTGCGAAACATGCGACACAAACTCCGCACCAGCCAGCTTCGCCAACTGCTCGGCGGTGATGTCGCGAAACACCACCAGCCTTCCCAGCAGGGTCCCTTGGTCGCGCGGAGAAAAAAGCGGAAAGGCCGAGACGGCAATCTGGCGATCCGGGTGCGACTCGGGCGAAAACTGAATGGCATTCTGGGTTGCCGAAGCCGGCGCATTGCGAAAACGCATCAGAAACGCCAGCACTTCGGGAGAACGACACCATTCACGCACCGGCTGCCCGACAATCTCTGCCTGGCTCACACCCAACACCTGCTCGGCCCGCGCATTGGCAAAGGTGGGTACGCATTCATCATCAATGACCAGCACGGCTTCCGGCAATGCATTCAGCACCGACTCGGCCTTTTCCTGACGATACGAGAGCAAATGGCTGGCCGTCTGCGTCTGCGCGGCCACGTGGTCAATCTGCTGCACCCGCGACTGCACCAGCTGGATGAACTGGTCAAAACGGCGGATGAAATCCCCCATGTCGCCACCGGGAATACCGAAATGCACATTGGCATTGCACGACTGGGCCACTTCTTCCATGCGCGCGCCCAACTGGCTGAGCGGCTTCAGTTCGCGCCGCACCAGAAAATAAAACAAGGCCGTCAGCAGAAAGACCGGCAAGGCCATCAAGGCCAGCGACGAAAGGCTGCTATCCCACAATTTTTCCGGCCGCTCGAAATAGGCCACCCGGATAAAGCCCGCCAGCACGCCGGATTTCATCAAGGGCGCATGGAACTCGAGCACCTTGCGATCATCTCCCAGGAGATTGCGCGTCTGCTCGCCAAACCAGGCAAAGGGCTCCTGCGGCATTTGCGCATCGACCATCAAGCGCGACTGCCCCGTGGCGTAAACACGACGTCCTGCGGGGTCAACCACCGCACCGTAGGCAAAATCCTGATTCGCCTGCACAAAGACAAGGCGGGCCATCAAACTGTTGCTGGCGTTGTCTGCCGGCACCACCTGATCGTAGTCGGCACTGGACAAGGCACGCGCCAGGGCGGTACCCATCACGCGCACTTTCTCGTGATGAACGCTGACCTGATATCCCACAAGCCAATTTCCGATCAATGCGATGACCGCCAGCGTGGCGGCAATCATGACTAAGCCCAATCGATCGTTATTCATGGCAAAAACGTTTCACTTCGGTTCTGTAGCGGCATTGGCGAAAAACAGTAGCATACCCGCAAACGCTTGAACAAGCTGCGTTTTCGGGGCGCGCCGAGCCTGCCGGCAGCGGCAAAACGAGTGCCTGTTGCCGCCCTCACCGAACACGCCGCCCCCGCTCGGGGTATAGCGCCGCCGTCACTGGCACAGCCGTTGCATGCACAAGGCATCCCACCCCGGACACGTCGCTTTCCCGACATGTCGATCAATCTTACGGAGCACGCCAAGCATGCCAGTCAAGACTGCCTTGGTCACCCCGTCGTCGTCGGCGACACGATTCGCATTCTGGGCATCACCCCCGACCCGACACTGGACGAGGACGACCTCGACATGTTCCTGGACATGATCGGTTCACAGTGCGAGATCGAGCGCATCGATCCCGACGGGACAGCGTGGGTAGCCGTGTGGTGGAATGGTGGCGAAGGCACCCTGATGACGCTGGCCGGCCTGGCGCCGTCACAAATGCAGAAAATTCAGGCTTGAGCCCACACGCAAACACCGAAAACCCGCCGGAGCCCCCATGACCGACACCCCGCGCCTGCCCCTGGCCACCTATCACGCACGGACCAGGCACCGCTTCGAGGCTTTTGCCGAAGGCCCGGGCCAACTCGACTGGGATGCCCAACCGGCCCCGTTTCGCCACTATCCGGGGGCGCCGACGCTTGCCCTGCCCCTCGCGGCAGATCGTTTTGATCGCCCTTACGGTCAACTGGCATCCGCCCCGAAAAATCCCGTCGTCCCCTCGCTGGAAAGCATCGGCGCCCTGTTTGAAGTGTCGCTGGCCATTTCGGCATGGAAAAGCTGGGGACCCAGCCGCTGGGCCCTGCGCTGCAATCCCTCGTCAGGAAACCTCCATCCGGTCGAAGGCTGGCTGCTGGGCCATGGGCTCGCTGAGATACCCAACGGCCTGCATCACTACGACCCCGAACAGCACCAACTGGAAAACCGGGCGCTGCTGCCCCCAAACGACGATCCCCCCTGGCTCGCCCTGGCCTTGAGCAGCGCCATGTGGCGCGAAGCCTGGAAATACGGGGAACGGGCGTTTCGCTACTGTCAGCTGGATGTCGGGCACGCCGTCAGTTGTCTGAGCCATGCCGCGGCCATGCTGGGCTGGCAACTGCGTCCTGCAACCTTGCCCGGCAGCACCTTGAACCACGTTCTGGGGCTGGACCGCGAACAGGATTTCCCGCCGTCTCGCTACGCCTACACGGAAACCGAAGAAGGCGAAGTGCTCCTTTTTGTGGACGCCCCCGGACTCACCCTTCCCGCCGACATTCCCGCCACACTGAATGCGCTGCGGCACGCGCAATGGTTTGGCCACCCCACGGCCATTGACCCCGCCCCCGGCTATCGCTGGCCACTCGTGAACCAGGCCGCACTCGCGAGTCGACCGCCAGAAGGCGCAGAAACCCAGCCAGTCTCCCGGTCGACCGTCGGTTTCCCCACATTTCCAGCACTGCCACCCCACCCGACGACACGGGGCGCAGCGCAATTATTCCGGCAACGCCGCAGCGGACAGCGTTTTGATCCGAAACATGGTTTACCTCGGGCGGATTTCTTTCGTCTGCTCGATGCCTCCTTACCGCGTAGCGGTCCGGCCTTTGGCGCGCAAGAAGACGCCCCGGCCATCCACCTGCTGCTTTTTGTGCTGCGTGTCGACACCCTTGTGCCCGGCCTCTATCTACTCCCCAGAACCCAAGCCCTGGCAGCGCCACTGCAACAGGCGCTAACCCACCGCTTTCCAGAGGCCCGTCGCGTCGCTGACGCACCCACCCACCTCGGACTGACCTGTTTGCTCGAACTCAGCCTGCAGGAAACCCAACGCCTGGCTCGCAGCCTGTCGTGCCACCAGGACATTGCCGCGACCAGTGCCTTCTCGCTGGGCATGATCGGCGAATGCACGCCGGATACGGTCAACGGCGATGCCTACCGAAAATTGCTGCGCGAAGCCGGCATGATCGGTCAGGTGCTTTACCTGGAAGCCGAGGCAGCCGGCGTGCGCGGCACCGGGATCGGCTGCTTTTTCGATGAGCCCGTCCATCAAACCTTCGGGATTACCGACACTGGCTGGCAAAGCGTTTATCACTTTACGGTCGGCCTGCCGGTCACGGACGCGCGCATCGAAACCTCACCCCCCTATCCACAACGCGAACAGACCGCCCCATGACGCCAATACTGCAAGACTTTCTCGCCGAACACGGGTTTCCCGCCGATCAACTCTCCGCGCTCGACGCCGACGGCCGTTTCAGCCCGCTCATGCGCGCCTGCAAACTGGGGCGAGGGGACATCGTCGATGCGCTATTGGATGCCGGCGTAGACATCAACCTCCGCAACATCGATGGCTGCAACGCGCTTTGGCTGGCGTGCTATCACGGCAGCCATGCCATCGTGCAGCGCCTGATCGACGCCGGGATTGCGATCGACAACCAGAATGGCAATGGTGCGACCTGCCTGATGTATGTCGCATCCAACAGCAAGCCGGACCTTGTCGCCCTGCTGCTGGCCAATGGCGCCAATCCGCTGCGCCGGAATTTCGACGATTTCAGCGCGCTGGATCTGGCCGCCTCTCTGCCTTGCCTGAAGGCCCTGCGTCAGGCCACTCAGGACCAGATGCGCGTTGCGCCCACAGTGAGCAATCCCAGATAGGTCGCGGTCAGCGAACCCACCAGATGCAAGGCCGCCACGCCCATAGCCAGCGCGAGTTGGCCGGAAAGCAGGCGTTCCACCACTTCGGCAGAAAAGGTGGAAAAGGTGGTCAAGCCCCCCAGAAACCCGGTGATCACGAACAGCTTGAGTGCCAGCGGCAAACCTGAATTCAGATGAAACACGCCGACCGCAACCCCAATCAGATAGCCGCCAACCAGATTGGCGGCGAGCGTACCCAGCGGCAATGCCACGAACAGCGGATTCAAACTCAGCCCCAGCAACCAGCGCGCCCAGGCGCCAAAAGCTGCGCCACACCCCACTGCCAGAAAACCCATTGCGTTCATAACCCCTCCCGTCGGCGCATTTTACGCGCCGCGAACCGCGCTCGCACGGGACGCTTCTGCCCGCCGCCGAAATAAAAGTGTCAAAATAGCGGCCTTTGCATGCCAGCGCATCGTTGACCGCAGCACCCTGCCTTACCTGTTTTTACCCTGCCATAGGGTCACGGAGAACCGATGGAACTCAAGGATTTTGCCGATATCGAGAAGGCCACCAAACGCAGCCGGCGGGAATTCAGCCGTTTGGGGCTGGGCCTGATTTTCGTCGTCTGCATCATGATTTATACCGCGCTGGGCCTGGGCGTGACCGGAACGCAGGGCATCATGCTGGTGGTGGCATCCATGATCGGCGGCTACATGGCCATGAACATCGGCGCCAACGACGTCGCCAATAATGTCGGCCCGGCGGTCGGTTCCCGCGCCATTTCCATGGCCGGCGCCATCGTGATCGCTGCCATTTTCGAAATGGCCGGCGCCCTGATTGCCGGCGGTGACGTGGTCTCCACCATCCGTAGCGGCATCATCAATCCTGACGCCATCACCGACAGCAACCGCTTCATCTGGCTGATGACGGCTGCCTTGCTGGCCGGCGCGCTCTGGCTGAATTTCGCCACCGCTGTCGGTGCGCCTGTCTCCACCACCCATTCCATCGTCGGTGCTGTCCTCGGCGCCGGCATCGCCGCAGGCGGCATGCAGGCGGCCAATTGGGGCACGCTGGGCGGGATTGCGGCCAGCTGGATCATCTCTCCGGTGCTGGGCGGGGCTATTGCGGCGGCCTTCCTGTTCTGGATCAAACGCGCCATCACCTACAAACCGGACATGATTGCCGCTGCGCAACGCACGGTGCCCATCCTGATCGGCCTCATGGCCTTCGCGTTTGCGACCTACCTGATCCTCAAAGGCCTCAACAAGATCTGGAAGGTGGATGTCATCACCGCCAGCGTGATCGGTGCAGCCATTGGCATCGTCGTTTATTTCCTGATGGCGAAATATGTCGCGGGCCGTACGCACAGCCTGGAAAATACCAAAGCCAGCATCAACACCTTGTTCACCGTGCCGCTGATCTGCGCCGCTGCCCTGCTCAGCTTCGCGCACGGCGCCAATGACGTGGCCAATGCCGTTGGTCCGCTGGCCGCCATCGCCGACACCGTGGTGCATGCCCAAGTCGCCCAGAAAGCCAGCATTCCGCTGTGGGTGATGATGGTCGGCGCCATCGGCATTTCGCTGGGGCTGTCGCTGTATGGTCCCAAACTGATTCGCACCGTGGGCAGTGAAATCACCGAACTCGACCAGATGCGCGCCTTTTGCATCGCGATGTCGGCCGCCGTGACGGTGATTGTGGCCTCGCAGCTCGGTTTACCGGTGAGCTCCACCCACATCGCGCTGGGCGGTGTGTTCGGCGTCGGTTTCCTGCGCGAATTCATCAAAACCAACTATTCCAAGATGCTGGACGACATCAAGGAACATCATCCTGGCGAAGACCGCGCCGTAGTCGAGTCTTTCCTCGACCGCTTCCGCGAAGCGGATGTGGATGAGAAACAAGCCATGCTCAAGCAATTGAAAGCCCGCACCGCCCAAGCAGACCTCAGCAAACGCGAGCGCAAGCAGATGCGCAAGGTCTATCGTCACGAACTGGTCAAGCGCTCCGCCGTCTTCAAGATTGCTGCCGCCTGGATCATTACCGTGCCAGCTTCGGCATTGATGGCGGCAATGATCTATTTCATGATTTTTGGCATCGTGCACGCATAGCGCCACAGAAAATCCGCCGTGCAGTTGACTTAACGCAAGTCGTGAATTCCACGAATGCTAGAATCCGGTTTTGTCACAAAACCTAAACAAAACCATCATGTTCGGCGCACTGATGCCCAAAGAGGGCAAATATTTTGACGATTTCAATGCCCATGGCGCGCTAGTTGCCCAAGGTGGCACGGCCTTGTTACGCCTGATCGAGGGACTCGCGAATGGGCTTGACGATGCCGGCATCCAGCAACTTGCTGATGAAATCGATCGACTGGAGTCAGCGGCGGACAAAATCACGCACGATGTTTTGGCGAATCTGCACAGCGCCTTCATCACCCCTTTCGACCGTGACGAGATCCATCAGCTGATCAACGGCATGGACAACATCCTCGACATGATGCAGGACGTTGCCGAGGCCATGTCGTTGTATGACATTCACCGCATTCCGGCTGAAGCCAAAGCCATGGCGGAAATCACCGAGCGTTGCTGCCAACATGTCCATGAACTGGTCAAACTGCTTCACAACATGGACAACGGAAAGCAAATTCTGAAACTGTGCCAAGACATCGACACCCTGGAATCCGATGTAGATCGCCTGCTACGCACGGCGATGTCCAAGACTTTCCGCGAAGAGCCTGATGTACGTGAAGTCATCAAGCTCAAGGAAATCTACCAGCTACTCGAATCCGTCACCGACCGCTGCAAGGATGTGGCCGGCACGGTGGAAGCCATCGTCCTCGAAAATTCCTGAGCCATCCTTGATGGAAACGCTCAATATCAGCCTCGGGGTTGTCATTACGCTGGTCATCGTCGCCCTGCTGTTCGACTTCATGAACGGCTTTCACGATGCCGCCAATTCGATTGCCACCATCGTTTCGACCCGGGTCCTCAAGCCGCAGCACGCGGTCCTTTGGGCGGCCTCCTTCAACTTTCTCGCCTACTTTCTCTTTCACCTAAAGGTCGCTGCCACCATTGGCAAGGGAACAATCGACCCCAGCATCGTCGATCACTACGTGATTTTCGGCGCCCTGATCGGCGCCATTGTCTGGAATGTGATCACCTGGTACTACGGAATTCCTTCCTCCTCATCGCACGCGCTGGTTGGCGGACTGGTCGGCGCCGCGGTTGCCAAGGCCGGCTTTGGCAGCTTGATCGCTTCCGGCGTCTTGAAGATCATCGCCTTTATTTTTGTTGCCCCCCTGCTCGGGTTCTTCATTGGGGGGATGCTGATGGTCGCCGTTTCGTGGGCCTGCCGGCGCATGCCGCCACGCAAGGTCGACAAGCACTTCCGTCGCTTTCAGCTCCTTTCTGCCGCCGCATACAGCCTGGGACACGGCGGCAACGATGCGCAAAAAACCGTTGGCATCATCTGGATGATCCTGATTGCTGCCGGCCTGTCTACAACCACCTCCGAAATCCCCGGCTGGGTCGTGCTTGCCTGTTACACCGCGATGGGCCTGGGCACGATGTTTGGCGGCTGGCGCATCGTCAAAACCATGGGCAATCGCATCACCAAGCTGAATCAGGCGCGTGGTTTCTGTGCCAACAGTGGCGGCGCCGCTACCTTGTTCATTGCTTCTGCCTTCGGGATACCTGTCTCCACAACGCATACGATTACCGGCGCCATTGCCGGGGTCGGCACCACCCGCGGTGCTCGCCACGTCCGTTGGGGCGTGGCTGGCGGCATTGTTTGGGCCTGGATTCTCACCATTCCCTGCAGCGCACTGATGGCAGCAGTGGGCTGGTACATCGGACGCCTCATCCTCTAGCTGCCTGATGGGATGCCGAGGCGTGCCGCCCGGGATCGTTTGGACTGCGCGGCGCACTGGTAGAATGTCGCTTTACCGAATCGCCCCCATCGGCTCATGACCACCGAAAACAAGACTCAGGCGCCTGCCGCCAATTTCATCAAGAACATCGTCGAAGCCGATCTGGCTGCCGGCAAACATGCCCAGCGCCGCTGGGCCGGCCATCCCGGCACCGCCGGCGACCACGCCAGCGCACCGCTCGACCCCGCCCGGCTGCGCACCCGTTTCCCGCCGGAACCCAATGGCTACCTGCATTTCGGGCATGCCAAATCCATCCTGCTCAACTTTGGTCTGGCCGAACAATACGGCGGCCGTTGCCATTTGCGTTTTGACGACACGAATCCGGAAAAGGAAGATCAGGAATACGTCGATTCCATCATTGACGCCGTCAAATGGCTGGGCTGTTCCTGGGAAACCGAAGGCGAAACCAATCTCTACTACGCCTCCAACTATTTCGACTGGATGGTGCAGTTTGCCGAATACCTGATTTCGGCCGGACACGCCTATGTGGATAGCCAGTCCGCGGAAGAAATGCGCGCCAATCGCGGCACCCTGACCGAAGCCGGCAAGAATTCGCCCTTCCGCGAGCGCAGCGTCGACGACAACATGGCGCTCTTCAAACGCATGCAGGCCGGCGAGTTCGCCGACGGTCAACACATCCTGCGCGCCAAAATCGACATGGCGGCGGCCAACATCAATCTGCGCGATCCGGCCATCTACCGCATTCGCCATGCCACGCACCACAACACCGGCGACAAATACTGCGTTTATCCGATGTACACCTTCGCCCATCCCATCGAGGATGCGCTGGAAAACATCACCCATTCGATCTGCACCCTGGAAT
>JAKLLI010000049.1 GCA_023150195.1 Azonexus sp. | reverse complement strand
TTATAACCCCAGCCGGTCGCATCGCCCTTCAAGGTACCTGAGCCATCTGGCTGACCGGCCCTCGGCACTGCCTGATTGAATTCGACATCAGCCTTGGCAAAATTGATGCCGAACGCGAGCGACAATGCATCATTCACCTTGTAAGCAACCGAGGGGTTGACATTGATAATCCGGATTTTGGTTTTCAAACCGGAATAACGGCCAGCAAAATCCTTGTCGTACTCGGTTTCATCCGCGAAGGTCGGATTGACCGCCAAACCAAGACGCCACTGCGGTGCAAGGGCATAGGAGTAATACAGAGCGGGAACTGCATTCAATCCACCACCATTACCACCATCCCCACCAACTGGTTTGCCAAATGCCGAGTTAAGGAGACCGCTTGTTCCTTGATCTGTGTAGTTAGTACTACGATCCAGCAGCGTCGTAGCGAAGCTGATGTTGTGCCCCTCAGACAGATAGGTCATCCCGGCCGGGTTGTAATACAGGGTGCTGGTGTCCTCCGCTGCGGCAGCAGCACCGGCGTTGGCGATACCGACGCCCGAAGCGCTCTGCCCGGTCAGCTGGAAAGCTGCAGCAAACGCGCCACCGGAAAAGGTGACGGCGAGCAAGGCCGGAATCAGGCGCAGGGTGATTTTTTTGTGCATCAATATCTCTCCTGTATGGATTGTTCTGGGAAGTTTCCCGGGTGCTACTGGTGCTTCGATTAAATCTCAAACATGCGTTTGAAATTTCGTTTCAATTGCTGTTGCGTTGAAATATGTTGCACAAATGCAACATTATTAAACTGATTTACGATAATTTAATGGCCCACCGGTAAATGGTGCAAAGCCGGTGCCGAAGATCACGCCGGCGTCGGCCAATTCGGCATCGCCGATGATGCCCTCGGCAACGAGACGCTCAGTGCGGTCGATCAGGGGCTTGACCAGACGTTCGGCCAGGCCGGCCGGCACGCTGCCGGCGCTGCCTTTTTGCGGTTTGCCTTCAGACCAGGCGTAGAAGCCTTGCCCGCTCTTCTTGCCGAGCAGGTTTTTCTCCACCCGCTGCAGCAGGCATTTCGGCGCATCGGCGCCACTGGCCAGTTGCTTGCCGGCCGCCATGGCAATGTCGAGGCCAACGGTGTCGATCAACTCAATCGGCCCCATCGGCATGCCGAAGGCGAGCATGGCTTCGTCGACAGTCTCCGGCGACACGCCCTCGTCCACCGCCCGCATGGCGGCCAGCATGTACGGCGCCAGCACGGCGTTGACCAGGAAGCCCGGTGCGCTCTTGACCGGCAGCGGCAGCTTGTCGATCTGCTTGACGAAGGCACAGGCGGCCTGCACGGCAGCCGGGTCGGCGCCTTCGGCTTCGACCACTTCGACCAGCGGCATCATCGATACCGGGTTGAAGAAGTGGATGCCGACCAAGCGCTCCGGTCGGTGCAGGACCGTGCGCAGATCTTCCAGCTTGAGGCTGGAGGTGTTGGTGGCGAGTACCGCCCCCGGCTTCATGCGCGGCTCCAGGGCGCGGAACAATGCATGCTTGGCCTCGACGTTCTCGAAGATGGCTTCGATGATCACGTCGGCGTGCGGCACGCCGTCGCCTTGCGGGTCGGGAATCAGGCGGTCGAAGGCGGCGCGGGCCTTGAGGGGATCGCGCAGTTTCTTGGTGAACAGGGCATGGGCGCGCTTCAGGGCGGGTGACATGCGCTCCAGCGTCTGATCCTGCAAGGTCACGGTCATGCCGCGCAAGGCACACCAGGCGGCGATATCGCCGCCCATCACGCCGGCGCCGATGACATGCACGCGCCGGGCCTTGAAATCGGAATCCTTGCCGAAGCCCTTCAGGCGCTCCTGCAGGCCGAAGACGCGCACCAGGTTGCGGGCGGTCGGCGATGAAATGATGCGATCCACCACCTCCGGCGCAGCCAGCGCGTTACCATCGTGCTTCTGCCACAGGTCGATGATCGCGTACGGGGCCGGATAGTGCTGCGGCCGCGCCTTTTTCGCCACCTGCTTGCGGGCGCCATTGGCGACGACGCTTTTCAGCGGACCATTCATCAGCTTCTGCATGAAGGGCAACGGGCGGCGCGACTGGCCGGAGACAAGCAGCTGGCGAGCGGCCATTTCCATGACGCGGGGCGGCACACAATCGTCGGCCAGGCCCATCTTCTTCGCCCGTTTGGCATCGAGCGTCTTGCCGGTCAGCATCATGTCCAGCGCGGCGGCCGGGCCGACCCGCTTGGGCAGGCGCAACATGCCGCCCCAGCCGGGGAAGATGCCGAGCATGACTTCCGGCAGACCCATCTTGGTGCCGGATTCATCGACCGCCAGCAGGTAGCGGCAGGCCAGCGCCAGTTCCAGGCCGCCGCCCAGGCAATGGCCACGCACCAGCGCCAGGGTCGGGTACTTGACGGCTTCCAGGCGGTTGAACAGTTTCCAGCCGCGCTCAACCAGGGCACGGCCCTTCTCGGCGGTATCGAGCTGGGAGAATTCCGAAATATCGGCGCCGGCGATAAAGCCCGCCTCCTTGCCGGAGCGGATGATCAGGCCCTTGGTCGGATAGACGTCGAGTTGGTCAAGAAGCGAGGAGAATTCCCGCATAACCTCGGCCGACAGCGAATTGGCGGATTCCCCCGCCTTGTCCAGGGTGGCTGTGGCGATGCCTTGCGCATCGACGTCCAGCCGCCAGTGTTGCAGATTCACATTCATTGCATTGTCCTCAATGGGCATGGTGGCCACGGGCGGCAAAGGCCAGCGACAGGGCGCCCGGCCCGACATTGACGGCCGCCGTCTTGCTCATCGGCGACACGTGGATTTCCACGCCGTTGTCCTCGGCGGCCTTGGCCAGGCGGGCATAGCCCGACATGCGAGCGACCAGCGCCGGCTCACCGCCATAGCTGATGCAGATGCTCGGCGCATCCAGGCCATCGTTTATCCGTTGCACCGCCTTGTCGAACAACTGCTCGACACCGGCCGTGAAACCGCGCACCTTGTCGACCGTGGTCGTCACATCGCGATGGCAGTGCAGGATGGGCTTGACATCCAGCCAGGTACCCAGCGTGTAGGAACTCCAGCCCAGGCTGGTATCGCCCTTCTTCGAGGCCCGCTTGTAAATATGGAAGAGATCGGCCGGCACCAGGTAGGTATGGGTTTCGTCGATCAACTGTTTCAGGCGTGCACCGATTTCGCTGGGCAAGCCGCCCAGGCGGATCAGCCGTACAGCTTCGGCGACCGGCACAGCCTGGCCGGTGAACAGGTTGCGCGTGGAAAACACGGCCAGCCCGAAACGCTCTTCCATGCCGGCGTCGCGACGGATGGCCTTGTATTTGGTGAGAATCGCCCGCGAGGCCTGCATGGCGTGATCAAAAATCGGACTGCGCGTACTGGTGATGGTCAGGCAGAACACATAGTCATAATCGAGCACCAGGCGCTCAAGGAACAGGCGCTCGATCTGCGCCACCGAGTAGGGAATCGACTCGGCAAAATCCTCGCTCTTGCGATCCAGATGCCGGGCGTAGAAGGCCTGCGTTTCGTCCGGATGCCGACGGTCCTCGATCAGCGCGTCGCCGATGCGCAGGGTGATCGGCATGACCAGTACGCCATGTTTGTCGAGAAAATCCCGCGGCAGATCGCACGCCGAATCGACGACGATACCTATCCGCATGTCAGTTCACCGCCTCGACCAGCATGGCGCCGCCGAGGCCGCCACCGATACAGATAGTGGCAATGCCGCGCTTGGCCTGGTTGCGGCGCAGAACGTGCAACAGATGCAGCACGATGCGCGCTCCGGAAGCACCGACCGGGTGGCCAACCGACACCGCCCCGCCATCGACGTTCAGACGATCTTCCGGGATTTCGCCCAACGCCCCCGGCAGATCGAGCTGCTCGCGACAGTAGGCGTCGTCCTTCCAGGCCGCCTGGCAAGCCAGAACCTGCGCGGCAAAGGCTTCGTTCAGTTCCCAGTAATCGATGTCGGCCAGGCTCAGGCCGTGGCGCTGCAGGATGGGGGTTGATGCATGCACCGGGCCGAGACCCATCTGCTCCGGCTCCAGGCCGGCCCACTCGCTGTCGACGATCTTGCCAATCGGCTTGAGGCCCCATTTCTGCACGGCCTCTTCCGAAGCGAGCAGCACCCAGGCAGCGCCATCGGTAATCTGCGAACTATTGGCGGCGGTGATGTTGCCGTACTTCTTGTCGAAGAAGGGCTTCGGCTTGGCCATGCCGGCCAGCGTCGCATCGGCCCGCACGCCGTCATCTTCGGCATAGACATTCCCCTGCCCGTCGACCACCGGCACGATCTCGGCCAGATGCCCGGCCTGGCGACCAGCAATGCTGCGCTGGTGGCTGCGCACGGCGAATTCGTCCATCTGTTGCCGGCTGATACCGAACTTCCACGCCAGGTTCTCGGCTGTCTGGCCCATGAGCAGGCCGACCACCGGGTCAGTCAGGCCCTTCATCAGGCCAATGACCGGCGTCAGCAACATGGCCGGGCGCAGCTTCAGGAAGTGCTGCAGCTTCTGGCCGGCGGTGCGCAGCGACATCATGCCGGCGAACCAGCGCACCATCGCATCCGAGTACAGCAGCGGTGCCCGCGACAGGGCATCGACACCACCGGCCAAGACCAGCTCGGAACGCCCGCACTGGATATTGGCGATGGCCGAGTCGATGGCCTGCATGCCGGAGGCGCAGTTGCGCATCACCGTCCAGCCCGGCACCTTCTTGCCGCAGCCGAGGCGCAGCGCGACCATGCGGCCGATATTCGTTTCATCCGGCGACGGCGCGGCGCAGCCGAGGATCACCTCGCCCAGGTCGGACGGCTCGAACGGCTGGCGCAGCAACAGCGCCCGGCCAGCCTGGGTGGCCAAGTCGGAAGCCGCAAACGGTCCCGGCCCCTTCTGGGCTTTCAGGAACGGCGTGCGAGCGCCGTCGACTACATAGATCGTTTTCATGTCAAAACCTTTCACCGCAAAGACGCTGAGACGCAAAGGTTTCGCAAAGGAAATTCATCGAGCGAATCTCTTGGCGTCAACTTGGCGTCTTCGCACCTTTGCGTCGAATCGTTACCTCAAGCAGCCATGCGGCACTCGGCCGGCTTGTTGGCGGTGGCGACGTTGTAGTCGAACGGGAAATCATCGACATGCACCACGATGTCGCGCAGGTGGTTGCGATGCTTCATCACCTCATATTCCGCTGCCGAAATCACCCCAGCCTCGAAGGCAACGATGGCGATATCGCGCACGTTGGCCTGCGGGTTGTTGTCGAAACGGCCATCCTTTTCGGCGGCGCGAATCTTGGCCTCGATCGGCTCGGCTTCCAGCGTTGCCTTGAGCGCGAGTTCGATGGCGCCGACCGGCTCGTTCTCGACCAGCGGCAGGAAGCATTCGGCGGTCAGGCGATCGCGGGTGGCGGACGGCGCGATCAGTGACTTGGCAACCTGGTGGCCCACTTCGTCGGACGGCACGACATAAGGATGGCCCCACGGGAAGATGATGCGATTGACCACCCCGGCAATGACGCGCACCGGGAAGTTGGCGATGACACCATCGAAGGCTTGCTGCGCCTTGTACATGGCGTCCCAGATCGCCCAGTGCGCCAGCGCGGCATCTTCCTTCTTGCGGCCTTCGGCTTCGTAGCGCTTCAGGGTGCAGGAGATCAGGTACATCTGGGCCAGGATGTCGCCCAGGCGGGCAGACAGCTTCTCGCGGCGCTTGACGCTGCCGCCCAGCACCAGCAGCGACACGTCGGACAGGAAGGCAAAGGCGGCCGAGAAGCGGGTCAGTTGCTGGTAGTAGCGCTTCATTTCCGGCGCCACATCGGCATTGATGCCAACGAAGTGCGAGCCGGTCATGCCCAGCCAGAGGGCGCGCAGGCAATTCTTGATGGTGAAGCCGATGTGGCCGAACAATGCCTTGTCGAAATCGACCAGGCCCTTCTTCGCATCCGGATTCTGCGCTGCCTGCATTTCCGGCAGCAGGTAGGGATGGCAGCGAATGGCGCCCTGGCCGAAGATGATCAGCGAACGGGTCAGGATGTTGGCGCCTTCGACGGTGATCGCCACCGGCACCTGCTGGTAGGCACGGCCAAGGAAGTTGTTGGGGCCGAGGCAGATGCCCTTGCCGCCGATGACATCCATGCCGTCATTGACCACCTGGCGGGCGCGCTCGGTGACGTGGTACTTGGCGATGGCGGAAACGACCGACGGCTTCTCGCCCAGATCGACGGCACCGGCGGTCATCTTGCGCACGGCATCCATCATGTAGGTGTAGGCACCGATGCGGGTCAATGCTTCCTCGACGCCCTCGAACTTGCCGACGGCCATCTTGAATTGCGAACGGACGCGGGCGTAACCGCCGACGGCACGTGCCGTCATCTGCGCCATGCCGGTATTGGACGACGGCAGCGAGATGGAGCGACCGGCAGCCAGGCACTCCATCAGCATGCGCCAGCCCTGGCCGGCCATCTTCGGGCCGCCGATGATGAACTCCAGCGGCATGAACACTTCCTTGCCACGCGTCGGGCCGTTCATGAACATGGCGTTGAGCGGGAAGTGGCGGCGGCCGGTATCGACGCCCGGGTGGTCGTAGGGCACCAGCGCACAGGTGATGCCGATGTGCTTCTTGTCGCCCAACAGGCCGTCCGGATCGAACAGGTGGAAGGCCAGGCCGAACACCGTGCACACCGGGGCCAGCGTGATGTAGCGCTTGTCCCAGCTGACGCGCATGCCCAGAACTTCCTTGCCCTGGTACAAGCCCTTGCAGATCACGCCGGTATCGGGAATGGAGGCCGCGTCGGAACCGGCCCACGGGCTGGTCAGCGCGAAGGCCGGCACCTCGATGCCCTTGGCCAGGCGCGGCAGGTAGTGGTTCTTCTGCTCCTCGGTGCCGTAGTGCAGCAGCAGTTCGGCCGGGCCGAGCGAGTTGGGCACCATGACCGATACCGACAGCGCGGAGGAACGCGTCGACAGCTTGGTCACCACCTGCGAATGGGCGTAGGCCGAGAATTCCAGGCCGCCGTACTTCTTCGGGATGATCATGCCGAGGAAGCCCTTGTCCTTGATGTAGCGCCAGGCTTCGTGCGGCAGGTCGTAGAGTTCGTGCGTTACCTTCCAGTCATCGACCAGGCGGCAGGCTTCCTCGCATTCGTTATCGAGGAAGGACTGCTCGGCCGGTGTCAGCGTCGGCACCGGATAGGCGTGGAGCTTCTTCCAGTCCGGCTTGCCACGGAACAGTTCACCTTCCCACCAGACGGAACCGGCCTCGAGCGCATCGCGCTCGGTATCGGACATCTGCGGCAGCACCTTGCGGTAGGCTGAAAAAATGGGCCGGGTGATCACCGCCCGGCGCAGCGGCCGGATGGCGAACAGCCCGGCCAAAACCACCAGGATGGTGATGCCCAGCAGAGGGATCGGGTTGTCTAGCATTGCTATCTCCTTTTAAGGTCTTGTGTTTTTGGGCTGCTTATTTGCCGACAGCCTCGGCATCGGAAAACTGGGGCAAGGGGGCGCGCAGGCCGCCGAGCAGGAAGGACATCAGGCGCGGCACCAGGCGGTCGAGGCGATCGGTGGCATCGGCTTCCTCGATCTGCCAGTCGGTTACCACGCGCAGGGCGTCGGTACCGGCAATGGCGTACGAGGTGGCGCCGAGCATGAAATGAAAGCGCCAGACGATTTCGGCCTTCGGCACGTCGGGCAGCGCCTTGAACAGCGCTTCCTTGTAGCGATCAATGACCTCGCTGTATTCATGGGCGAAAAAGGCCCGGATGAATTCCGAGGGATCGGTCAGCATGCGACCAAGCAGGCGCAGGAAGGTGATGCCGCCGCGCCGCTCATCATCGGCCATGCGCAACAGGGTACCGAAGAAGCCATCGACGATTTGCGACGGCTTGAGCGGCTTGCCGTCTGCTTCGGCCTCCATGGCGTTGAGGACGCGCATTCGTTCGTCGTTGAGCCAATCCAGGCGGCGGCGGAACACTTCCTGGACCAGCGCCTTCTTGGAACCTAAGTGGTAATTCACCGCGGCAAGATTGACCCCAGCCTCACCGGTAATCTGGCGCATCGACGTGCCTTCGTAGCCGTGCGCCATGAACAGGCGCTCTGCGGCATCGAGAATGCGTTCGCGGGTATCGGGCGAGCGGACTTCCGCCATGGGGTTCTCCTATGATTCATACGTTCGTTTGAATCATAGGGAAAACAAAAACGCAATGCAAGCGTTTTCAGGAATTGTGCTGGCGAATGAAGGCGATGAGCTGATCGGCCGGTAATGGGCGGCTGAACAGATAGCCCTGCCCCATGTCGCAGCCGCAGCCAAGGCCGGTCGCGTGGTCGCGGAAGCCAGGATCGAGCTCGGCGAACGTGGACGCCGTTGGCGGGATGATGACGGCGATGAGAAGTACGCCGCCGGCTGGGCAGACTTCGAGGAATACCGTACGAACGGTTCTGGTTGAAACGTATTCTCGGGGCGCAGCGGCTTGCCCGTTTACGAGGGTCGGCCGGGAACCGTGCGAAATCCTCGGAAAAACCACTTAGCCGATTGTTCTAAAACAGAAATTACTTGGTCTATGCAAAGGCCGGTTTCCACCGGCCTGCCCTTATCAATTGAGACTTAGGCTCCGCAGGTCAGCGCCTTATTTGCGCTGACGAAAACGCTGTCGGGCTTGGATTTGTACTCGCCACTCGGCGTTCCATTGTGTGTTTTGCACATTGGCGCGATGAAATTGAGTTTTCGTAGCGATTCGTCTTTCATGTTCGGCAAAATGACGTGCGCCCCTACCTCAGCTTGGGATTCGCATCCCTGCACGTGGCATTTCGGTGTCGTGGAAGTCTTTGAAAACTTCTTCCAATGGCCCAGCCAAGAGCCGCAACTACAATCCTTGTCTGAGGTTCCATTCAGATTTTTCATCGTGATCGAACCACTGCCGGTCAGCGTCTTGCTCATGAACATCTCCCTAAAGTGGCCACGCACGTGCATGGCAATCCATGATATTGGGATTTCCTCCGAAAAATTCAATAGTCATTGATCTTGGCTTGTTGATTCGGACTCCAAAATTCGAAATCCCTCATCCAGTGTCTCGACCTTGCGTCGGAAATCCAGCACGTAATCGCCGAATCGATTGATGTGCTCAAGCCGGTATGGCGCCAGACCGGCCAAGACTTCCTGGTTGATCACAGCCCCTTCGGCTTGGAGTTGCTTCAGCACCCGGCTCATCCCAACCACGTTGTGCAAGATGACTAGGTTGGCGACCAGATGGTTGTATTTGATGATCTTGCGCTGTTCATGGCGCAGATTTTCGGCAATCACCCCTTCTCCGCCGAAAAACAGTTTTTTCTCGAAACCGTTGAATTGCTCCGACTTGTTGGTTTCCGCATGGATGAGCCGGCGTAGTTCGACGTTGCCAACGTATTTCAGCAGAAACATGGTTCGGATTACTTTGCCGAGTTCCTTAACAGGTTACCCAAAAACACCGTGATGCCTTCGGCTATTCATTGCTGACGATGCAAAAATTTCTGCCACATTCCCTTTGCAGGCCTTCGAAACTGGATTTCAGCCGGTTTCTTGGCCTCTTTGGGGTTTGCTGCCC
>JAKLLI010000048.1 GCA_023150195.1 Azonexus sp. | reverse complement strand
GTTTGTCGGTCTGGCGGGCATTCTGGTCTGTTCCTTTTTGGGCGGCATGCGTGCGGTGACGTGGACGCAGGTGGCCCAATACCTGATCCTGATCGTGGCCTACATCACGCCCGTTGCCATCCTTTCGTACAACGTCACCGGAGTGCCCGTACCTCAGGTGGTGTACGGCCAGGTGCTGGAGAAGGTGACGGCGCTGGAGGACCAGCTTTTCGATTCGCCATCCGAACTTCAGGTGCGCGAAATGTACAAGGAGCGCGCCGATCTTTACGCGCGCAAGATCATGCAGTTGCCCCAGTCGCTGACCATGGAACGGGAGCAGTTGTCGGCGCAAATCAATGAACTCAAGGCCGGCGATACCCCGATGCGGGATATCGTGGCCCTGGAGCGTTTGCGCCGCGAATTGCCGCACGATCCGGAGCAGGCCAAGGTCCGCTGGGAAAATGAGATGTTCAACGCGGTTGACCGCAGCAAGGCCCCGGTACACCACGGCGAAGCCTTCCCCGGTGATACCGAGGCGCAGCGTGATGCGCAGCGACTCAATTTTCTTGCGCTGATTTTCTGCCTCACCATCGGCACGGCCTCGCTTCCCCATGTGCTGATGCGTTACTACACCACGCCGTCGGTGTCGCAGGCGCGGCAATCGGTGTTCTGGTCCTTGCTGTTCATCATCGTGCTTTACGTGACAGCCCCCGCCTATGCGGTGTTTGCCAAGCACGAGGTGCTATCCAATCTGGCAGGCATACCCATTACCAAATTGCCCGGTTGGGTCGCTGCGTGGAGCAAGGTTGGCTTGGTGGCGATTGAGGATATCAACGGGGACGGCATTCTTCAGCTGGCGGAACTGGCGCTGAATCCCGACGTGATCGTGCTGGCAACGCCGGAAATCGCCGGCATGCCGTATGTGGTTTCAGGACTGGTCGCGGCAGGTGCGCTGGCAGCGGCCTTGTCGACCGCCGATGGCTTGCTGCTCACCATCACCAGCGCGCTTTCCCATGACGTCTATTACCGAATCTTCCGTCCGGGGGCCTCCACTCAGTTTCGCCTGGTGATCTCGAAGTCGCTGCTGTTGGTGGTTGCCGTGCTGGCCGCTACGGTAGCTGCCCAAAAGCCTGGGACGATTTTGTCCATGGTGGGATGGGCCTTTTCGATCGCCGGTGCGGCTTTTTTCCCAGCGCTGGTGCTTGGGATTTTTTGGGTCAGGGCCACGCGCATTGGCGCCATTGCTGGCATGCTGGCCGGGCTCTCCATCACCCTGTATTACATCATGCGCCTCGAATTCGGCAGCTTTTCGTGGTTGGGCCTGGGAGAGTTTCCGATGGAGCCCTGGTTCCACCTGCAGTCCACGTCGGCAGGGGTGTTTGGTGTGGCTGCGGGATTTGTTGTGAACATTGTCTTGAGCCTGATGACCAAACCTTCGCCACAAGCGGAAGAGTTTCTGGATCGTATCCGGCAGATGGGACAGAAGGTAGCCCGCTGATGTCAGGACGCCCCGTATCTCCTTACTGGCGAAAAACCCGCCGGCTTACGCTGAATCTGCTGTTGATCTGGATTGCCTTGACCTTTGGGATCAACTGGTTTGCCCGTGACTTGAATCATATTGTCGTGCTGGGCTTCCCCTTGGGCTTTTACCTGGGCGCACAGGGTTCCATGCTGCTGTATCTGGGCTTGATCTGGTACTACAACCGGCGCATGAAAAAACTGGATGCCGAATTTGGCATTGCGGACGATTGAGGCGGGAATTCATGCAGCTGTTTGTCTTATCTGCGTGTCGAGCGATTGTTGAGATGCTGGGCTATTGCCTGTTGGGGCAGGGGCTGTTGTTTTTTCTGGCGGGGGAGCAGCGCCATCGCAATCCGATTTACCAGTTGTTTGCGCTGATCACCAAGCCGCCTCGGACTTTGGTGGGTGCAGTCTTACCCAAGGGGACGCGGCCCCGCACAGCGACGGTACTAACTTTTGTTGCACTGCTGATTTTGTGGATCAGTCTCTCAATTTTACGAAAGTTTATTTGACCAATTCCGCGCTTCTGCTACAATGCGCGGCTTCCGGAGAGGTGGATGAGCGGTTTAAGTCGCACGCCTGGAAAGCGTGTGTAGGGTAATCCCCTACCGCGGGTTCGAATCCCGCCCTCTCCGCCATTTTGTACTAACGTATTGATCTTATTGATTCATAAGCGTTTGTTGAGCCAGATTGGTACAAAAAGAAGGTACAAATCAGCGTAATAGGGCAAGTCTGGAGATCCCGGATATGCCTGCCTTACCCACCAATTGTTACCGCACCCCTCGGGGTTATATTTTCCGAATCGTTGTTCCAGAAGCACTACGGGAATCGTTCGGTAAGCGTGAATTCAAAAAATCCCTAGGTAGTGATTACCGCGCAGCGGTGAGCGAAGCTCGGCTACTTGCTGTCCAGATTGATCGCCAGTTCAACGAACTGCGCGCAATTCTCGAAAAGCAACAAGCCGACGGCTGTGGCCTTGATGCATTTTTAGCCAAGCCCGCCGACAAGCGACTTAAGCCCATCACCAAGGTCACGCCCGAATTAATTTCCGGGATCAAGAATTTCTGGCTTGCCAGTCTGGAAGCGGATATCGCCTGGCGTCGAACGGGAGTTGATGACGAGGAATATGAAGACCTTCAGGAAAGCCTGCGATCACAGCGGGAGGCCGTTGATCAGGCTTTGGCGCGAGGCAGGCCTGAGCCATTCAAGCCCATCATTCGGCAATTACTCGTTGGTAGGGGTTACGATCTTTTAGTATCAGCGGATGAAGAGCGCGAACTGTTGCTCAGTGTATTGCCCGCGATCCAACAAGGTAATGACATCCTTCAGCAGCGCCAGTCAGGCCGCTTGGTCACCCCGGCACTGGATGGCCCGGTATTACCGGCGGTATGGGAAGCATCCGCCCCCAAAATGGATGGGATCTCCTGGGACCGTTTGATTCAGCATTGGAAGGATGATCGTGAGCGCCCTGCCAAGACCATCAATGATGTTGAACGCTATATCGCCTCCTTGCGGCGCTATTTGCCCAAAGTAACCCCCGAGCGCATGACGCGGGCTGAAGCGACTGAGTGGTTACGCCGCGAACGTGAGATCAACAGCAACAGTGCCAAAACCCTGGAGAAAAAAGGAACCCTGGTGGGTGCCGTTTTCTCGATAGCGGTCAAGGACGAGTTACTGGAAAAGAACCCGTTCGCGGGCTTCGACTACAGCCGCTTCGCGCTCAAGCAGGGGATAGAAAAAACCAACCGCCGCCTTCCGTTCAATGAAGCCCAGCTTAGGCAGCTATTTTCGGTGGAGGAGGGCGTGTATTCCATCGATAAGGTGGCCGGCGGCGGTGGCTATTACTCTCGGGTCTGGATACCGCTGCTAGGCTTGCTGACAGGCGCCAGGCTTGATGAAATCGCAACGCTCAAGCCAGCGGATGTTCTTGAAGCGCCGGTGCCGCACATCGTGATTCGTGCGGGAAAAACTCAATCCAGCGTGCGCGAAGTCCCATTGCATTCAAAGTTGATCGAACTGGGATTCTTGAAGTACGTCGATGCCATTCGGCAAGGCGGTTACGCCAGCCTCTGGCCGCGTCTGCGCAGCAATTCGGAAATGGTTAAAGATAGCGAGGTGCTGGGCCGCTGGTTTAATCGGTTTATTCACGGCACCCTGAAAATGCCCTCGACCGTGGTCTTTCATTCCCTGCGGCACACCTTCAAGGATATGTGCCGTGACGCCTTGATCCCCAGCGAAATTCATCATGCCTTGACAGGGCATCTGAGTGACCGCGAAGAAAAAAATGTTGGAGACTCGTATGGCACGGGTTTCTCGCTCGAAACCAAGCGTAGCCAGCTTGAGTTGATTAAGCTGCCATTTGACTTGCCCAGACCGAAGCCATTCGCTGCCCGCTAATTTCCGGGGGGATTACCCTCCCAGCATGGCACTCGGCGGCATGAACCCGGAACGGAAGTCAGCACGTTTATCCAACTCTACTTCTGCCCGCTGCTAAAAATGGGGGGATTACCGTGGCTGCGCACGTCCCAGCGGCGAAGCCGCGCCTCGACCGAAATGTTAGAGAGCATTTTGAACGACCTCCATTTCGCGCTGCTCAAGTGCGACTGAATGAGAGTGGCACTTACCTTCGGCCTCATTGGGCCAAGATTTACGCACCCATGGATAGCCGTACTCGTCGATCTCCTCGACTACGAAGATTTCGCCAACCATAGACATAACGTCGGACCGTTCCTCTGCGGGCAAATCTTCGAGCCACTGACCGGAAAGGGATAGGAGTCGCACCGTTGAGCCAACTGCTACTGGGCTGCCGTTGATATCTATGGGCAATGGCATAGCTGGTGCTCTCTAACGTTGTAGGTAAGGGGCGGCCCGCTCGCGGGACGTCCCAGCAGCCGAAGGCTGCGCCTTGACCGGAATGTTGAACGAAGCCGCTACGCGGAGAAATCGCCCGGCTGCTGCCTCCGAATTATTCTGCATGTCGGTTCCTTCATTGTGGAGGGATCGATTCTGCAATATTTCGAGAGGACAAACCAGCATGACGAACGATTTTCCGCCGGCTTTCGCCCGGCAATACGACAGCCATCTCAAGCACCTGAAGTTGAAGGGCCTGCAACCCAAGACGATTGACGCCTATGCCCGCGCCATCCGGCGCCTGGGTGGCTATTTCGACTACCGCATTGAGGCTCTCTCCGAAGCGCAACTGACCGAGTATTTCAGCGAGCTGATCGGCTCCCACTCATGGAGCGCAGTGAAGCTTGACCTGTACGGCCTCAAATTCTTCACCCTGCATGTGCTCAAGCGGGCCTGGGCCATGCCAAACCTGATCAAACCGCCGAAGACGCAACGTCTGCCGGATATTGTTACGGTCGACGAAGCGCAACGCCTGTTTCTGGCCACCCGTGTGCTCAGCTACCGGGTGTACTACTTCACCCTCTACAGCCTCGGTCTGCGCCTGGGCGAGGGGCTGGGCCTCAAAGTGGGTGACATCGATGCCGCCCGCCTGCGCGTGCAAGTGCGCGACGCCAAAGGCAACCGGGACCGCCTCGTACCGCTGCCGCAAGCCACGCTCACGGTGCTGCGCCGCTTCTGGCAAACGCACCGCCATCCCGAACTCCTGTTTCCCAACCGCCACGCCGGCCTCAAAGGCGCACATTTGGCCACTTCGCCGCTGGATCGCGGCGGCGTGCAGAAGACCTTGCGCCAGGTCGCCAGCGACTGCGGTTTAAAAAAAAGATCACCCCGCACAGCCTGCGCCACAGCTATGCCACGCACCTGATCGAGCACGGAGTCGATCTGCTGGAAGTCCAGAAGATCCTTGGCCACTACTCAATTCTGACCACGGCGCGGTACACGCATCTCACCAGCCACACCAACGAATCTGCGCGCATCCGCATCGAAGCCCTGATGCAGCGTTTCACCCTTGATTGGGGGACGATCCGATGATCCCGCTTGCCGAGATCATCCGCCAGCATGAGGCCGACTACCGCAGCCGCTACCGCCAGCAACTCACCCCGGAACGCGCCAAGGCGCTCAGCGCCATGCAGTCCTGCCGCAGCATGATGGCCCCGCACCTGCTGGCCGCCTGCCCGGACTGCACAGAGCGGCGGCTGATTCCGCATTCCTGCGGCCATCGCAGTTGCCCGCACTGCCAGCACCACGAGAGCGAACAATGGTTGGAACGCCAGCGCCGCCTGCAAGTGCCCGCAGAGTATTTTCTGCTCACCTTCACGCTGCCCGGCGAACTGCGGCCCCTGGCTTTCCGGCACGCCAGAATGGTCTATGCCGCCTTGTTCACCGCTGCCTGGGCAACGGTGCAGACCTTCTGCCGCAACGACCGGAAACTCAAAGGCGAAGCTGGCGCGGTGGCCGTACTGCACACCCACTCACGCCGGCTCGACCTGCATCCGCATGTCCATCTGGCCATGCCGGCGGCCACTCTTGATCCAAAAACGCGGCGTTGGCGGACCAAGAGCGGCTACCTGTTCAATCACCTGGCCTTGGCCAAGGTATTTCGCGGCAAACTGCTCGCCGCGCTGAAGCAGGAAGGGCTGACCCTGCCAAGCCAACTACCCGGGAAATGGGTGGCCGATTGCAAAAGTGTCGGCAACGGCGAGAAGGCGCTCGTTTATCTCGGCCGCTACCTCTATCGCGGGGTGCTTCGGGAATCCGACATCCTGTCCTCTGAGAACGGCCAAGTCAGTTTTCGCTACCGCGACAGTCAAAGTGGTGAAATGAAGGTACGCACCCTGCCTGGTGCAGACTTCCTGCGTCTGATCCTGCAACACGTCCTGCCCAAGGGCTTCCGCCGGGCGCGGAACTACGGTTTCCTGCACCCCAATCGCAAAAGCCTGATTGCCTTGCTGCACCTCGTCCTCAAGATCGCGCCGCGCACGCCGCCCTGCGAGAAACCCCGGCCGGCATTTCTTTGCCCCTGCTGCGGTAAGCCAATGCAGATCATCCGGCGACGGATTCCGGCCCCTGGGGTCAGGCGACGAAGTTCGGCGCAGATGGCGGAGTGTCAATCAGCGCGCAATTTTGACCATGTGTCAGCGTTGAATTTTGACCAGGCTACCGAGACGATTTCCGGTGCTTGAATCGGTAGGAATCGTTGCCTGTTTCGATGATGTCGCAGTGATGGGTGATGCGGTCGAGCAGTGCGGTGGTCATCTTGAGATCGCCAAAGACCTGCCCCCATTCGCTGAAGGCGAGATTGGTGGTGATGATCAGGCTGGTCTGCTCGTAGAGGCGGCTGATGAGGTGGAAGAGCAGAGCGCCGCCGGCTTCGGGAAACGGCAGGTAACCGAGTTCATCAATGATCACGGCATCCATTTGAGTCAAATGCCGTGCCATGGCCCCGGCACGGTTCTGTGCCTTCTCCCGTTCCAGGCGATTGACCAGATCGACAGCGTTGTAAAAGCGGACGCGTTTACCCTGATGAATGGCGGAGACGCCCAAAGCAATGGCCGTATGGGTTTTACCCGTGCCGGTGCCACCAACCAGAATCAGGTTGTGCGCCGTTTCCATGAAGGAGGCCGTTGCCAACTGCCGTATCTGCCCTTCTTCCAGCGCCGATTCTGACCAGTCAAAGCCCGTGAAGTCGCGATGTACCGGAAACTTGGCGGTGTTGAGCTGATATTTCAACGAACGTGTCTTGCGGTCGACCTGCTCTGCATCGATCAAACGCTTGAGCCAGGATTCAGGCGTTGGCACCTGCCGCGGTTTCTCGGCATGCAATTCACTCAGGGCGCTGGCCATGCCATACAGGTGCATGGATTTCAGCTGGGGAATCAGTTCAGTGAGCATGACGACCTCCCAGAAGGCTGTCGTAACGCTGGCAGTTCGCTGCCGGCAGGATGTTCAGGCCAAGCGTCGTGGCCACCCGCGGCACGCTGCGTACGGGCGAGACCAGACGAGAAACGTGATTGAGGATGATCGGGGCGCTGACCGTCCCCTGCTCAAGCACCAGCGTGCACGCCACACTGACCGGATCAAGACCATGATCACGAATCGCTTGCAGAACTTGCACAAAGGCACGATCACCTTGTGCCGTCTTCATCAGTCGCTCCCTGACCGCCGCAATCGACATGGGTAAATCCCAATCCCGGAAAGGTAGGCCATGACGCAGCGCCCCGGGCTTGCGTTCCAGCACAGGCAGGTAATGCCAGGGATCAAGGACCAAGCGCTCCCGGGTGAAACTGCGCGGGTGATCAGCAATCACCTGCTCATCGGCCACCACCCGAATCCGATCCGCCCAGGCACGGAGCGAAACACGCTGCCCCGCATATTCCGCCGGTACGCTGTAACGGTTCCGGTCATAGGCCGCCAGGCAGGTGGAGGACACCCGGCACGCCACTTCAAAGTAGCCATCGAACGGCGCAGTGATTTGCCGCAGCTTGGGCTGTTCTTCAGCAAACAGGTCAGCGATGCTGCGTTCCTTCTCCGTTGGATGCGGACGATGGGCTAATTCCCGGCAGCGTTGTGCCAGCCAGGCATTCATTTCCGTGAAATCCGCAAAGCGCGGGCGCGGACAGAACAACCATTCCCGGACATTGCCCACCTGATTCTCGACTTGCCCTTTCTCCCAGCCGGAGGCTGGCGTACAGGCGACCGGTTCGAACAGGTAATGATTGGCCAAAGCCAGAAACCGTCGGTTGAATTGCCGCGCCTTACCCGTAAAGATCGTTTGCACGATCGTCTTCGGGTTGTCGTACACCATTCGTTCCGGCACGCCACCGAAGAATTCAAACGCCCGGTTGTGGGCATCAAACACCATTTCCTGGGTTTCCCGCGGATACGCCACCAGAAACAGCTGACGGCTGTAACACAGGCGGAAGTGGCCCAGCTTGATGGTCTGAATGACGCCACCCAGTTCAACCTGCTCATGGCTCCAGTCAAACTGGCAGGTTTCTCCGGCAGGAAAGTACAGGGGAACGAAGGCATCGCTCGCCACATTCGGCTGCGCTGCTTTCCAGCGCTTCACATACCTCTGGATGCTGTCGTAGGCACCGACATAACCTGCTCGTTGCAGATCATCAAATAAGCGCTTGGCGCTGCGCCGCTGGGCTTTCGGACGCTGGCCGTCCTGTGCCAGCCAATCCTTCAACTGCCCTTCAAAAGCCCCCAGCTTCGGGCTGGGCTGACTGTCACGCTGGTAGGCCGGCGACTCGCCCGACTTCAGGTATTTCTTCACCGTATTGCGCGACACGTTCAGATCCCGCGCAATCGAACTGATCGTCTCCCCATGTACCAAATGTCGCCGACGTAGCTTCGCAAAACTTTCCATTCTGATCACCCTTGGTTACCCCGGCCAAAAAGGACCGGATCTTCCAACCAGGGTGGTCAAATTTCAACGCTGTTTCCCCTGATTAGATGGTCAGTTTTGCACGCTGATTTACACCGTGCTTACCCATGACAATCAAATCACAATCTCGCTCCTGTTCTTGCTCGATGATTCGCACCGACGGATCGCCGTAAATGGCGACCACACTTGAGTCATCACGGGTTAGCCCGGCTCCTTCGCGCAGGGCATGCAGCTTTTCAGTTGCCTCCTGTTTGACAACGATCCGATAACGATTGATGGTGTCTTCGTCCACGCTCGCATAGCGCAAACGTCCCTCGAATGGAACTTCGAAGGCGTGCAGCAACACGATGTCGGCTTTGGGGGCGATGCGGCGTGCGTGGTGGATAGCCCTTAGTGACGACGTTGAGAAATCCACCGGAACTAAAACCCGTCGGTAGGACTCATGGGGCGCCTGCTTCACCACAAGGACTGGGCAGGTCGTCGTGCTAAGTACGCGCAAGGCCATTGAACCCAAAGCGAAATGGCGAATCATACTTTCCCCCTTGGCGCCGCAGACCAACAAGCTGGTCGCTAGGCCATCGGCTTTCTTGGCCAATTCGTCCAACAGGGAACCGGTAACTACATGGGAGGCAGCCGCGATACCGAAGCGCTGCTCGAGTGCCGCCCCGAGGTCACCGAGTTTCTGCCGTGCGACATCCAGCACTCGCTGCTCCATGTCGGCTGGCGTTGCGCCCATCAGCTGCCGCAGCCGCTCCAGTGGAGCAAGGTCAGCGACGTGTAACAACTCGAGCGCAGAGGCAGTGTCTTTGCTGACCAGCGCGGCGCGCTCAACGGCACGGCGAGCCGGTGCGGACATGTCGCTTGCC
>JAKLLI010000421.1:1227-2616 GCA_023150195.1 Azonexus sp. | reverse complement strand
AGTAGCACCTTGCCAGCCAGTTGCAGGTGATCCGCCAGCCATTGTTTGCGGGCGGCCAGCGGCTGGGTCTGGGAGATCAGCAGGGTGCCCACGCTTTCGCCTTGGGCGAGGCGAAGAATCGCGTCGCTTTCCCGGCCGTTGGCAATGACGGTATGCGCTCCGCTTTTGGCGGCACGCTTGGCGGCGATGACTTTGGTGATCATGCCGCCCGTGCCAACCTGCGTGCCGGCGCCGCCGGCCATGGCTTCCAGTTCCGGGCTGCCAGCGGTGGCTTGCTGGATGAGTGTGGCGTTTGGATCTTTGCGCGGATCGGCGGTGTATAGCCCTTGCTGGTCGGTCAGGATGATCAGTGCATCCGCCTCGATCAGATTCGCCACCAGCGCCCCTAAGGTATCGTTGTCGCCGAATTTGATTTCATCGGTGATCACCGTGTCGTTTTCGTTGATGATGGGAACGACACCCAGGGACAGCAGGGTGTTGAGGGTGGATCGTGCATTCAGGTAGCGTTTGCGGTCGGCAAGATCGTCATGCGTGAGCAGGATCTGGGCCGTGTGCAGGCTGTGTTGGCTGAAAGCGGCCTCGTAGACTTCGACGAGGCCCGCTTGGCCTACGGCAGCAGCGGCCTGCTTTTCGTGCACGGTTTTGGGTCGGCGTCCCCAGCCCAGACGCTGTACGCCACAGGCGACCGCACCGGAGGAAACCATGACGATTTCCTTGCCGCTGGCGCGCAGGGCGGCGATTTGCCGAGCCCAGTCGTTGATGGCAGCCAGGTCCAGCCCGTTGCCGTTATTGGTAACGAGTGCAGAGCCGACTTTAACGACAAGGCGGGTGGCGGAGGCAAGGTGAGTTTGGGAGTTCAATTGGTTAGAATCTTGTCGAGTTGGCCGTGCAATGTCGGCAGGTGGTATTCGATGACATCCCAGACAAGGGAAAGCTCGATGCCCAAATAGGCATGTGCCAGGATATTGCGGAACGCTGCAATGTCGCGCCAAGGGATATCGGGATAGTGCATTTCAAGGTGGGCCAGATTGGCGTCTTTGATGCATTGCCCGATGATTTCGAGGTTACGCAGGACTGCATCTTGTGTCTTGCTGTCATTCAAAAAGAGATGCTTGTCATTTTGCGTGTAGTCGGCGATGCGTGTGCAGCAGTCACGCGCATGTGCCAGGTAGATGGATGGATCCTTGGTCATTTACAGCGGGCGAGCTTCGGCCAGAATGTGTTTTGCCAGGTAGGGAGAAAGTCCACCATCCGAGATGATGTCAACCCGGGTATTGATCAGTGCAGTGGCATCGTCGATAAGGTGAATGAGATCGAACAGCGATGCGCCGGGCTGAAAATGAACCAGAAGGTCGATGTCACTACTTTCCGTCGCTTCTCCGCGGGCAA
>JAKLLI010000421.1:0-1198 GCA_023150195.1 Azonexus sp. | reverse complement strand
CGTGTCGGATTCTTCGTCGTCCGGTATTTCCGGCTTGGCCATTGCCTCCAGCGCGTCATTGATCGCGTAAATGAGCGGCTTGGTGCCGTCGCCGCTGATGGCAGTGATCGGAAAGACCGGGCCGTCGTACTTGGTGGCCTTTTTGTAGGCTTTGAGGAAGTCCTTGATGGCCTTTTCCCGGTCTTCTTCCGGGATCAGGTCGAGTTTGTTCAGCACCAGCCAGCGCGGCTTGTCGGCGAGCGCGGGGTCGTGCTTGATCAGTTCGCCGACAATCGCCTTGGCGTCCTTGACCGGGTTGGCGTCCGGATCGATCGGCGCGATGTCGACGAGGTGAAGCAGAATGCGCGTGCGTTGCAGGTGCTTGAGGAAGCGAATGCCGAGCCCGGCGCCATCGGCGGCGCCCTCGATCAGGCCGGGGACATCGGCGACGACAAAGCTTTTCTCGTCGTCGACGCGAACGACCCCCAGATTCGGGTGCAGCGTCGTAAAGGGGTAGTCGGCCACCTTGGGGCGTGCCGAGGAAATGGCGCGAATCAGCGTGCTCTTGCCGGCATTGGGCAGGCCCAGCAAGCCGACGTCGGCCAGTACGCGCAACTCAAGGCGCAGTTCGAACTCCTCGCCGGTTTCGCCATTGGTTTTCTGGCGCGGGGCGCGATTGGTCGAGGACTTGAAGTGCAGATTGCCCAGGCCGCCTTTGCCCCCCTTGGCGATCAGGACTTTTTGATCGTGTTCCGAGAGGTCGGCCACGATGTCGTCGGTGTTTTCGTCATAGATGACCGTGCCGACAGGCATGCGCAGGATGATGTCGTCGCCGCCGGCGCCGTACTGATCCGCGCCGCCGCCGTTTTCGCCGCGCTTGCCGATGAATTTGCGGGTGTAGCGATAGTCGACCAGGGTGTTGATGTTGCGGTCGGCAATGGCGTAGATGCTGCCGCCGCGGCCACCATCGCCGCCGTTGGGGCCACCCATGGGAATGTATTTTTCGCGGCGGAAGGTCGCCGCGCCATTGCCGCCGTCGCCGGCCTTTACGTAAATCTTGGCTTCGTCGATGAACTTCATGTGCCGCCTCGGGTGTCGTTGGAGAGGATGGTACCGGTCAACCGGCTGTACAAACTAAAAAGCCCTATCCGGCGGACAGGGCTTTGGGTTTCCGCCAGGCTGAATTATTCAGCGGCCGGAACGATAGTGACGGTGCGGC
>JAKLLI010000047.1 GCA_023150195.1 Azonexus sp. | reverse complement strand
AACTTCGAACACCTCATCGCCATCAACGACCCCGGCAATCCGCTCATCGTCCCGCTCACCCGCGAGCAGCTCTGGGCCGGTTTGCGCTACCGCGTCGACAATCCCCTGCCCTTTCTGCCCGGGCTCGAAGCCTGCACCTTGCTCGAGCAAGGTGACGATTACCGGCTGCGCGAACTCGATTTTGGTGCCGCTCGCATCCGCGACCGGGTCACGATGGTCGAAGGCCACTGGGTCTGCTTCGCCATCGAACCCGGCGAAACCCATGCCGGTGGTCGCCTGACCATCACCATTGAAGAACCCGAACCGGCTTACCTGTTCTTGCGCTTTGCCTACGCCACCACGCTGGCGTCGACCGCAAACGACGAAGACAAGGCCTACGTCGAGTACGTCAAATCCGCCTACCAGCAATCCGACATCGATTGCGTGCAGGTCATCCGCATGCTCGCTGCCGAAGGCACGCTGCAATAAAACAAAAGCCGCAGCGATCATCGCCACGGCTTGTTTCGGTCAACCCCGAAAAACGGGGGAAATCCGGGATTACTCGACGCCTTGCGAGGCCAGATAATCCTCGTAACCGCCCAGGTAATCGACGATGCGGCCGTCGCCCTTGACTTCCAGCACGCGCGTGGCCAGCGAGGATACAAACTCGCGGTCATGCGAGACAAAGATCAGCGTGCCCGGGAATTTTTCGAGGCCACTGTTCAGGGCTTCGATGGATTCCATGTCGAGGTGGTTGGTCGGTTCGTCCATGATCAATACATTCGGCTTCTGCAGCATCAACTTGCCGAACAGCATGCGGCCCTGTTCGCCACCGGAGATGACATTGACGCCTTTCTTCTGCTCGTCGCCAGAGAACAGCAGGCGGCCCAGGGTGCCGCGAATCAGGGTTTCCAGGTCGCCGCCTTCGTCGATGGTCGCGCGGGCATAGCCGGCGATCCAGTCGGTCAGGCTTTCGCCACCGGCGAATTCGGCGCTGTGGTCCTGCGCGTAGTAACCGGTCTTGGCCTTTTCCGCCCACTTCAGCGTGCCGTATTGCGGCTGCAACTCGCCCATCAAGAGCTTCAGGAAAGTCGTCTTGCCGACGCCGTTTTCGCCGATCACCGCAATCTTCTCGCCACCGTTGATGGTCAGGGTCAGGTTGTTGAAGATCTTGCGCTCGCTGCCTTCGTAGGCGAAGGAGAGGTTTTCGATTTCCACCGCCTGACGATGCAGCTTCTGCTTGTCGTCATGCTCGAAACGAATCCACGGATACTGGCGCGACGACGGCTTGACGTCTTCCGGCTTCAGCTTGTCGATCAGCTTCATGCGGCTGGTCGCCTGCTTGGCCTTGGAGGCGTTGGCGGAGAAGCGGCGGACGAAGGTCTGCAGCTCGGCAATGCGTTCCTTGGCCTTGGCGTTGGCGTTCTGCTGACGCTCGCGGGCGGCTTGGGCGGCTTCCATGAAGTCATCGTAGTTGCCGGCGTAGGTGGTGATCTTGCCGTAATCCAGGTCGGCCATGTGGGTGCACACCTGGTTCAGGAAGTGGCGGTCGTGCGAGATGATGATCATCGTCGAGTCACGATTGTTGAGCACGTCTTCCAGCCAGCGGATGGTGTTGATGTCGAGGTTGTTGGTCGGTTCGTCGAGCAACAGGATGTCCGGATTGGCGAACAGCGCCTGGCAGAGCAGCACGCGCAGCTTCCAGCCGGGGGCCACTTCGCTCATCGGGCCGTTGTGTTGGCTGGTCGGGATGCCGACGCCGAGCAGCAATTCCCCGGCACGCGATTCGGCGGTGTAACCGTCGTATTCGCCGACCTTGCCTTCGAGTTCGGCGGCACGCATGTAGTCGTCCTCGGTCGCTTCCGGGTTAGCGTAGATCGCGTCGCGCTCCTGGATGGCGTTCCAGAGTTCTTCGTGGCCCATCATGACCACGTCGAGCACGCGCATGTCCTCGTAAGCAAACTGATCCTGCTTGAGGTAGGCCATGCGCTCGTGCACATCCTTGGACACGTTGCCTGCCGACGGCTCCAGTGCGCCGCAGAGGATTTTCATGAAGGTGGATTTGCCAGCGCCGTTGGCGCCGATCAGGCCGTAGCGATAGCCTTCGCCAAATTTGACGTTAACGTTTTCGAACAGGGGCTTGACCCCGAATTGCATGGTGATGTTGGCGGCGACGAGCACGGCAGTTCCGATTCCAGTAAACAACAAAGGCATGATTTTACAGGCTTTCTCGAGGTTCACCGCAGCCTTGCCGCGGAGACACAGAATTAGCCATGTCAATTTTCTTTATTTTTGGCAAAATTGCGCGATTCATTGACTAAAGTCTTGCCATGACCCAGCGCGCTAAAGTGGCCGTTGTTGAAGATACGGCCGTGCAACGGATGATCCTCGTTCGCCTGCTGGAAGGCGATTACGCGGTCGATGCCTTCCCCGATGGTGCCGCCTTTCTCGCCAGCCCCGAAAAATACGCGGCGGTGCTCATGGACATCGAAATGCCCGGCCTCAATGGCTACGACACCTGTCGTCAGCTGCGCGCACGGGACAATGACAGCGCCACCCCGGTCATTTTTGTCTCCGCCCACGATACGGCACCGGAACGCGTTGCCGCCTACGAGGCCGGCGGCGACGATTTCGTGACCAAGCCGATTGCGGTCGACGAGCTCAAACACAAGCTTTCCGGGATCATTGACCATCGCCAGCGACTGGATGATCTGGCGCAGCAATCCACCAATGCCCAGCAAATCGCCTTCACCGCGATGATTTCCATGGGCGATTTGGGCGTGGTCATCGATTTCCTGCGCAAATCCACCGCCAACGCCACTTACCACGGCATCGCCCAATTGCTGCTCGACGCCATGCAAAGCTGGGGTCTGCGCGGCGCGGTGCAAATTCGCGGCAAGCGCGGCCAGATCAATCTGACCAGCGACGGCCAGATGTCGCCGCTGCAAAACTCGGTACTCGAAACCATGCGCGAGATGGGCCGCATTTTTGAGATGGGCCCGCGCGCCATCGTCAATTACGACAAAGTCTCCCTGCTCGTCGAAAACCTGCCGACGCAGGACCCGGACAAGGTCGGCCGCATGCGCGACCACCTGGCCGTGCTGGCCGAAAGTACCGACATGCGGATTGGCGCGCTCGATGCCGTCAATGCCCACCAACAGCAAACCCTCGGGATTGAAGGCGCCCTGGGCGAGTTGAAATCAACGCTGGCCCGGCTGGCCGACCGCACCCGGAAAAACCGTTCCATCGGCCAGGTGCACATGCTGGAAGCCCTGGAGCACCTTTCGCACACCCTGGGTACGCTGGGGCTGAACGACAGCCAGCGCGAATATGTGGACGATCTGGTGAAATGCGCCATGGACGATACCCACCACTATTTTGATGAAGCGGCCTCGCTGGACACCGAATTTGGTGACGTCGTCAGCCGTCTGGAACAGGTCCTGGCGGGCAGTCGCTAAGCCACAAAGCCCCGGGCCGGCTGGTGTAAGATGCGCGCTTTCTCGCTGTCTCAACGCCTTTGGCCCGTAAAGGGAAAGCTCGCATGGTTCCGCATCTGAAGACCGCCCTCAGTGGCCCCCTCCTCGAACTGGAGCGCCGCTTTCTGGAAAGCAGCACGCAGATTGAACACTGGCTGCGCGCCCAGTGGCTGGAACACACGCCCCCCTTCTATTCTTCCTGCGATTTGCGCAATTCCGGCTTCAAGCTGGCGCCGGTGGATACCAATCTGTTTCCCGGCGGCTTCAACAATCTGAACGAGGCTTTCCTGCCGCTGTGCGTGCAGGCCGCGATGAGCGCCATCGAAAAGTTTTGTCCGGAAGCCCGCAGCCTGCTGTTGATCCCGGAAAACCACACGCGCAATCAGTTTTACCTGCAGAACGTCGCGCAGATTGCGGCCATCCTCAAGCAGACCGGCCTCAACATCCGCATCGGCAGCATGCTGCCCGATCTCGAGGCACCCATACCCATCGCCCTGCCCAATGGACAGGAATTGCTGCTCGAACCGCTGGTACGTAATGGCAACCGCCTCGGCGTCGCCGATTTCGAGCCCTGCGCCATTCTGCTCAACAACGATCTCTCGGCGGGTATCCCGCCCATCCTGCAAGGCCTGCACGAGCAATTCGTCCTGCCGCCCCTGCATGCCGGCTGGGCCGTGCGCCGAAAATCCAATCACTTCGCCGCCTACGATCAGGTCGCCAATGATTTCGCGCGGGAAATTGGTATCGATCCCTGGCGCATCAATCCGGCCTTTTCCGTCTGCCGCAGCGTCAATTTCCATGAACGCCAGGGTGAAGAATGCCTGGCTGCAAATGTGGAAGCCGTGCTCGACATCGTCCGCGAAAAGTACAAGGAATACGGCATCACCGAATCGCCTTACGTCGTGGTCAAGGCCGATGCCGGCACCTACGGCATGGGCGTGATGACCGTGCGTAACGTCGATGAAGTGATAGCCCTCAACCGCAAGCAGCGCAACAAGATGAGCGTGGTCAAGGAAGGCCTGGAAGTCAGCGAGGTGCTGATTCAGGAAGGCGTCCATTCCTTCGAGACCCTCAATGATGCAGTCGCCGAGCCGGTAATCTACATGATCGACCGTTACGTGGTCGGTGGCTTCTATCGCGTCCATACCGGCCGTGGCAAGGACGAAAACCTGAACGCGCCCGGCATGCATTTCGAGCCGCTGGCCTTCGAAACCGGCTGCAACCTGCCCGATTTCCGCTGCGGCAACCCCGATGCCCCGCCCAACCGCTTCTACGCCTACGGCGTGGTTGGCCGACTGGCCTGTCTGGCGGCGGCGGTCGAACTTGAGCGCACCGCGCCCGACGAAGGCTGAGGCCACGCATGGCCCAGCAACTGCATTTTGAAAAACATTTGCTGGGCGGACGTGCGCAAATCCTGCGCCTGGCCTTCGTGCTCGATCCGCTCGACCACCTGAAAGCCTGGAAGGATTCTTCCATCGCCATGATGCGGGCTGCCGAACATCATGGTCATGAGGTTTTCGCGATCGATGCCCGCACATTGGGCTGGCGCAAGCCCGAGGCCGGCCACCCGGGTGGCGTCTTCGGTGAAGCGGTCCATCTGCGCCTGCGCCCCGACGATCACGACTGGTACCGCGAAACCGGGCGCGAATGGCAAGTTTTGCGCAGCTTCGACGCGGTGATCATGCGCAAAGACCCCCCCTTCGACTTTGAATTCCTCACCGCCACCTGGCTGCTGGAACGCGCCGAGGCGGAAGGTGTGCGCGTGTTCAACCGACCACGCGCCTTGCGCGAGCATTCGGAAAAGATCGCCATCACGGAATTTGCGCAATTTGCCCCGTCGACCGTGATCAGCCGCGACCTGCATCAGTTGCACCATTTCATCGACGAGCAGCGGGATGTGATCCTCAAGCCCCTGGACGGCATGGGCGGCAGCCAGATTTTTCGGGTACACCGCAACGACCCCAACCGTAACGTCATCGTCGAAACCCTGACCCAGGAAGGTTGCCGAACCATCATGGCACAGCGATACCTGCCCGAAATCAGCCAGGGCGACAAACGCATCCTGCTGATCGGCGGCAAGCCCGTCCCTTTTTGTCTGGCGCGTATTCCCAAGGCCGGCGAAACCCGCGGCAATCTTGCCGCCGGCGGCACCGGCGTCGCTCACGAACTGTCGGCCCGCGACCGCGAAATTGCCGAAGCCCTCGGCCCCATCCTGTTTGAGCGTGGCCTGATGCTGGTGGGGCTGGATGTGATCGGCGACAGCCTGACCGAAATCAACGTCACCAGCCCGACCTGCATGGTCGAAATTCGCCAGCAAACCGGCTTCGACGCCGCTGGCGCCTTCATCACCGCCATCGAACACGCATGCGGACTGTCCTGAAAAATGCCCTGATCGGGCTGTTGACCGTCTGGCTGGCGGCTTGCGGGCGCACGCCCCTGCAAGAACAACAAGCCTATGTCTTCGGCACCCGCGTCGAAGTGATTGTGGTCGATGCCGACCCGGAACAAGGCCGCAAGGCCATCGCCGCCGTGTTGCGCGAATTCGACCGCATGCACCGCGCCTACCACGCCTGGGAACCCTCGGAACTCACCGCCCTGAATCAGGCGATTGCCGCCGGTCGACCGCACACGGTCAGCCCGGAACTGGCGAAATTCATTCGCGAAGCGCAGCAACTCTCCGCGCAGGGCGACTACCTCTTCGATCCCGGTATCGGTCAACTGATCGAACTCTGGGGTTTTCATGCCGACGAATTCGCTGCCCGTCTGCCGGACAAGGCCCGCCTGGATGCGTGGCTCAAGCAGGCGCCTTCCATTGCCAACCTGCATCTGGACCGCACCACCGTCACCAGCAGCAAGCGCGCGCTGGCGCTGGATTTCGGTGGCTACCTCAAAGGCGTTGCCCTGGATCGCGCGGCAGCCATCCTGCGGGCGCAGGGCATCCACAATGCACTGATCAACATCGGCGGTAACGTCATGGCGCTGGGCAGCAAGGAAGGCCGCAAATGGCGCGTGGGCATCCAGCACCCGCGCCAGCCGGGGCCGCTGGCCACGGTCAGTCTGGAAGATGGCGAAGCCATCGGCACCTCCGGTGATTACCAGCGTTATTTCGAGGTCGACGGCAAGCGTTACAGCCATTTGATCGATCCGCGCACCGCCTATCCCGTCGACCACACTGCGGCCGTCACCGTCCTCGTTCCCGGCGGTGCGCAAGCCGGCATGCGTTCGGATGCCGCATCGAAGCCGATTTTCATTGCCGGCCCGGCGCACTGGCGGGCCGTGGCCCAAAAAATGGACAGTCCGCTGGTATTGCGCGTAGACCGTGACAACCGGATTTTCGTCACCGAAGCCCTGCACCGCCGCCTCGACTACATCGGCAAACCGGAAGGGATCACCGTCCTGCCCTGACGGCTTGCTGCCAGCAGCCGCCATCGGCTATGCTGGCCCGACGCCGACGGCATACCGGTCGGACTCGCGGGGCGAAACAAGACGCTGCAAAGGGGGAGAAGGACGGGATGCCGGAACGGATGTTGTTCAGGAAACGCGGTTTTGCCAACAGCCTGGCGGTACGCATCGGCCTGTTGATCCTGTTTGCGCTTTCGGCACTCACCTTCGGCATGATCCAGTTGATCGGCCAGCCCATGGTCGAACGCCTGACCCAATCCCAGTTGCAGTTAGCCTCCGGGCAGCTGGAAAGCCGTTACACGCGCTTGCTGGATATGGTGGACATCACCCTGCGCAGCAGCAAGGGCTGGATCGAAGCCGGTGAGATCGAAGAAGCTGACCTGCAGCACTTCAATGAATATTTTTTCTCGCTCTTAAGCAATCACGACGAGATCAATTCGGTCATTTTTGCCGACGAAAGTGGTCGTGAAATCCTCTTGTTGCTGAATCCGGACGGCGGCTGGATCACGCGCATCAGCAATCCCGCCGAGTGGGGAAAATACAGCTACTGGGTCACCTGGGATGCGCAACGAAAGATTCAGTCCGTCGAGTATCGCGAAGTTGGCTACGATGCCCGCACCCGGCCGTGGTTCAAGGCCGCGATGGCACAAGCCAGCGACAATGCGGTGATATGGACCGAACCCTATCTCTTCTTCACCACTGGCGAACCCGGTATGACTGCGGCCATGCGCTGGCGCGGCAAGGATGGCCGCCAGCACATCGTCGCTCACGATGTCCGCCTCAACGACATCACCAAATTCACCACCGACCTGCCGCTGGGCACGCAAGGGCAGGCCGCCATCCTGCTCGATGACGGGCGCCTGCTCGCACCACCCCGCGTGCCGGCCCTGGCCGAACCCGCCAAACTGAGCGCCGCCCTGCTCAAACCACCGGCCGAGGTGGGCCTGAGCGTGTTGGGTAACGCCCACCGGCTGTGGCAGGCTGCGCCGGAAGACAATACCGGTCACTTGCGCGTCGAGGATGCCGACGGTCGCTGGCACAGTCTTTTCAAGCACATGGATGCGAATCGCATCGGCGTCTGGCTGGCTGTCCTCGCCCCCGAAAGCGATTTCATCCCGATCACCGGCAGCGACATTGCCTTGCTCGGCGTCATTCTGCTGCTCGCACTGGGTGCGGGCATTGCCGTGGCCATCCGGATCGCCGAACGCTTTGGCGCTCCCCTGGCCATGTTGACGCAGGAAAGTGAACGCATCGGCCGCCAGGCGCTGGATTCTCCGGTATTGTGCAGCGCGCCCTGGCAGGAAATCTCGGCATTGGCCGACTCCCTAGAAACCATGCGCCAGCAATTGCAGAGCAACCGCCAAAGCCTGCAAAGCATCAATGCCGATCTGGAACAGACCGTGGCGCTACGCACTCACGCCTTGCGCCAAAGCCAGCAACAGCTGGAAATCCGGGAAGCCTTCCTCAACACCCTGATCGACACCCTGCCCAACCCGATTTTCTACAAGGGTGAGGACACCCGCTTTATCGGCTGTAACCGGGCGTATGAAAGTTTTTTCGGCATCGCACGCAGCAACTTCATCGGTAAACGGGTGCTGGACCCAATGCCGTTAAGTTAAGCGATACGTGGTAAGATGTTGGCTGAAAAGTGTTAATTTTCAACAGGATACATAAAAATGACTTTGCAACTTCCATGCCACGTTGTTCGCCCGAATTGCCGCGACGCTTGAATCCGAAACCTTCATCGCGGCCCATCGCGTCAATGCTACCGATTTCACTCGCCGGCGCACGCTGACCTTCTCGACACTGGTCACCACGCTGGCACAAGGCTTTGTCAAAGGCTTGCAAAGCGAACTGGATGACTTTTTTGGCCGATTGTCCAATCGGGCCAGTTTTGTCCGCGCCGTCTCCAAGAGCGCCTTTTCCCAAGCCCGCAAGAAGCTTTGTCCTTCTGTATTCCGTGCGCTCAATGATCTGCTGCTGACGCAGTGGGAAGCCGCAGTCGCGGTGCCGCGTTGGCATGGCTTCCGGTTGCTGGCGGGAGATACCACCACCTTGCGTTTGCCAACATTGCCGGAAACGGTTGAAGCCTTCGGTACGCACGGTGACCGTTGGGGAGGGGCAACCTCGATGACGCAGGCCTTTGGCCTGTACGACACCGTCAGCGGCCTGATGGTCCATGCCGATCTTTATCCGGCCCAGGCGAGAGAACGGGAAATGTTGGCCGATAGCCTGCGGCATGTACGGCCTGACGATCTGCTTCTTCTGGATCGTGGCTTTCCGGCTTATTGGCTGTTTGCCTGGCTGATTGAGCAGGGACGCCATTTCTGTATGCGGGTTGATGCCTTGGGATTCGAGGCCATTGAGCAGTTTGCCTATGCGTCGGAAGCGGACGAAACCGTTGTCGAGATCAACATGCCCGCACCCGCCATGCGCAAAGCGGCGGCGAAGGGCTATGTGCTTTCTTCTCGTGTTTTCCAACTGCGCTTGATTCGCGTCCGACTGCCCAGCGGTCAGACGGAAATCCTGGCCACCTCCTTGCTGGACCGAACGCGTTATCCGATGGCTGAGTTTGCCGCCCTTTATCACCGGCGCTGGCGCATTGAGGAGTGTTTCAAGCTGTTGAAGTGTCGCTTGGCCGTTGAGCATTTCTCGGGAGAGTTGCCAGAATCGGTGCGCCAGGACTTCCTGGCCAAGGTGTGGCTCGGTAATTTGACCGCGACCTTTGCATATCTCGCCCGCGCCACGCTGGATGCCGACAAACAGCGCCATTTCACGCCCAATCTGACCTATACGGTCGCCGCTCTCCGGGCGGTGTTGCCTCGATTGATGTTGAACTTGGCAAAAGCGAGAACCGTGTTGCGCCAGCTGATTGATCTGGTCGCACGAACTCTTGAGTGGGTTCGGCCAAATCGACATTTCTCGCGAACGCGACAAGCCGTCAAACCCACTCGGCATCGTGCTTACAAGGCTATTCGATGAAGCTGGCATGGCTTAACTTAACGGCATTGG
>JAKLLI010000046.1 GCA_023150195.1 Azonexus sp. | reverse complement strand
GATGGTCATGCGAGGCGGGCTCGGCAGCGCGCCGGCTGACACAGGCGGCATCGATACCAAAACCCTGACGCCAGGCGGGGGACAGCCACATCACCATCGGCACCTGCGTCTGGGCTTCAGGCGCGATGGCGTAGGGAATGCCGTGAAGGAAGAGACCGTTTTCGCCCAGCGACTCCCCGTGATCCGAGACATAGAGCATGGCCGGATCGTGAGTTTTCAGGCCTTTCAGAAAGTCGACCGCAGACGCCAGCACATGATCGGTGTAGCGGATGGCGTTGTCGTAGGCATTGACGATGGCCTGCTGATCGCACTTGGCCAGATCGGCGACCGCGCAGGCTGGCTGATACGCGGCAAACGGCGGGGTATAGCGCTTGAAATAGGCGGGACCGTGATTCCCCATCTGGTGCAGGACGATCAGCAAATTGCCGGGCGTCGACGCCACAGCGTCCTTGAGCGAACCGAGCATGGCTTCATCCATGCACTCGCCCCCGGCACAGTGGCCGCCGAGTTCGGGACGAGTCGACTCGACGCCATCGCAAACCCCCTTGCATCCGGACTGGTTATCCACCCACACCACGCGGTATCCGGCGCGCCTGGCCACATCGAGCACCCCCTGTTCGCTGCGGATACGCGACTCGTCGTAGTCGCGGCGGCCAACCCGGGAGAACATGCAGGGCACCGAGGTTTCGGTATTGGTGCCGCAACTGGTCACGTCAGCGAAATTGATCACGCCGGCTGCCGCCAGTTCAGGGGTAGTTTGTCGAGCGTAACCGGACAATCCCCAGTTGGCAGCCCGCGCCGTCTCGCCCAGCACCATCAGCACGACCACCGGCTTCTTGCGCCCGGCCAGTTGCGGACCGGCGACGGCATCCTCACCGATCGGCTTGCGCTCGGTGACCGCCGCCGACCCCGCGCCCATCAAGGCACGCGGCAGCGAATACAACAGGTTGGCCGGCGTCGCCAGATAGCGCAGCCCCTTGTCGTTGCGCATGGTCGAGGACATTTCCTGGAAAACGGCAAAGACCGCACCGGCGCCGACGACCAGCGCCAGCACGATGGCCAGCACGCGACGCAACAGCGCCCGGTGCCAGGGCAAACGGCGCAGTTTCAGACGCGAGAAAAGGACGGACGGCAATACGCCCAGCAGCAGCAGATAGGGCAGCAAGGACGGCGACATCAGGTCGCGGGCTTCGCCGACATCCGTGGCGAGTACGTTGCGCAGCATCGAGGGGTCGATATACACCCGATAGCGCCCCATGAAATACGCGGCAGCCGCCGTCACGCAGAACAGCAAAGGCGCCAGCCAGCGGAAGGTCCAGCGATTGAACAACAGGGCCAGCAACACGAAATGCACGGCCAGCAGGGCGACACCAATGGCCACAATGAACAGCCAGCCGGACGGGCGAGCGAGGCGGTCTTCGGTCAGAATCGACTGCCAGAAATTCAAGTTGCAGAACACGACAAAGAACAGGCTGACCAGAAAGGCCAGCGTTTCCACATGCCAGCCCTTGTCGGCCTCTGTTGCCCCAAATGCGGGCCCCTCTTCGATTTGCCACGGTCGACGCATCAACACCTCCAGAAACGAGGCCGTCATTCTAGCGGCACTGGCGTGAGCGAATTGTGATGATGTGTTGCCGCCGCCGAGCGGCTTAAATCGACAAGGCCCCGGCAAAATCGATGTCGATCTCGCCACCGGATTCCCCATTGGCGGCCTGCACCGTCCAACCGCTGGCCGCGCAGGCATGGCGCACCAGGGCCAGCCCGAGACCGTGACCACCGCGCGCTCCCCCATGAAAGCGCTCGAACACCAGGGGCAATTCGGCTTCGTCAAAACCGGGTCCATGGTCGGCAATGCGCAGGCGCTGACCTTGCACCGTACACCGCACCTGCCCGCCATCACTGTGACGCAAGGCGTTTTCCAGTACGTTGCGCAGGATCAGTTCGACAAAGGCCGGATCGCCCTGCACCCGGCAGCTGTCTGCCAACGGGCAGTCCAGCGCAAGCGCAGACCCCGCCTGCGTCGATGACAGGCTTTCCCACAGCGACAGTAACAGCGGCTTGAGCGCCACCGACTGGCAATCGCGCGGCTGCGCCTCGCGGGCCAGCACCAGCAGGCTGGCGGCCGTCGCATGCATGCGGTCCACGCTGCCCACAATGCGATTTGCCCGCCGCAGCACCGCGTCCGGCAAACCGGGCTGGGCGGCGATCAATTCGGCATCGGTGCGGATCGCGGTCAGCGGCGTTCCCAACTCATGTGACACATTCGCCGCAAAACCCCGTTCCCGTTCAAGCGCCTGCGCCTGACGCGCGCGGGCGGCTTCCAGTGCCCCGGCCAGCGCCAGCAATTCATCCTCCATGCCTGGCTCCACCAGCGGCCCCGGGACATCCCCAGCCACCTTGGCCGCCAGCCGTTCGAGGCGTTGAACCATCTGCCCGGCGAGAAAATAGCTGCCGAACAACACCGCAGCAACCAGCACGACGGCTCCGGTCAACACGATGGAAATGAGCATTTGCACCTTGAACTCGTGCTCTTCCACGTCATGAACGAGAACGTAACGCGCTTTGCCATCATCGCGGACGGCCACATGCTGCTCCCGACCCTCCAGCCAGACCTCGTGATTGCCGAGACTCAACCGGGCCACGGCAGCTGGCATATCGGCCGGTGGCGTGGATGAATGGGGCACGCGGAACAGGCGCATGCTCTCCGGCACCGCCAGCGCTTCCTCCGGATGACTGGCCCACTGGGCCATGCTCTCGCTGATCTGCTCGCCGAGCAGCGCGTCGATGAACTCCTCTTCCTTTTCCTTGAAGACCAGTACCAGGGCAATCGACTGCGCCAGGATGGCCAGCAGGGCAAATGCCGCGACCGCGACGGCAAAACGCATGCGCATGCCGGAAAGCTTATTCTGCATAAATCACCTTGTACCCTTGACCATGAACATTGTGCACCGTCACCCCGGAATTTGTTCCCAGGGCCTTGCGCACGGTGTACAGCACGCTGCGCAGATTATCGCTGGAAGCCTGCGCCTCACCCCAGATGGCGACCTCCAGCACCTCGCGGGAAACCACCCGCGCCGGCTGGGCCATGAGGAGGGACAAGAGGCGCAGCGCCTTGGGCGGCAGGGCCAGCGCCACGCCGTTCAGCGTCATGGTGCAGGCCTCGGCGTCAAAATGCAGCGGCCCGAGTGCACTGCGGCGACTCACCGTCGCCCCTGCCGCGCGCCGATGCAGGGACAGCAGCCTGACCTCCACCTCCTGCAGGGCAAAGGGTTTGCACAAATAATCGTCGGCCCCGGCGGCAAAGCCGTCGAGTTTGTCGTCCAGCGTGGCGCGTGCGGTCAACATCAGAATGGGCATCGTTTTGCCGGCGGCGCGCAACTGTTTTGCCCACGCCGCGCCATCCCCATCGGGCAGGTTGCGATCCAGCACGATCACATCAAAGCCCGACTGCTCGCACAAGTGGCGAGCCGTTGCCAGCGAGTGGGCGAAATCACAGTGATGACCGCGCATTTCGAGAAAATCGTAGAGATTTTCGGCAATCGCGCCTTCATCTTCAACAATCAGGATACGCATCGACATCATTCCGAATCCATGGGCAATTCAATAAGCCGGGCCTGCAAGGGAAAATACACGGCCAGGCGCAGGGGCAAAGGGTCGTCGGCGAACAGGCGCGCATAACGCATCAGTTGTGGGCGGAAATGCTCGGCCCGTGCGGCCAGCGCGGATTCCGGCAGGCGCACCGTCTTGTAATCGACAATCCAGCGCTCGCCATCGGCGACGAAAATCCGGTCGATCACATGGTGGACCGCCTGCGAGCCTTCCCGGCTGGTCCACGCCTGCTCGGCGCCCGCCTCGGGATGCGCCTGCAACAGCCAGCGCCCGACCGGGGCATTCAGTGTCGCCTCGATCGCGGCCAGCGCTTCAGCGGCCCCGGCTTCCGCCGCGGCTTGATCATGGCCGCGCGCCAGCAACCAGCGCCCCCACGCGGTCGACAGCCCGCCGAGGCGTTCGAGCGGCCAGGCGGCCAGGCCCTGCGTTGCGATCAGTTCGAGACAACGGTGCACCAGCGTGCCCACCGACGCTTCCAGGGTGGTTGCCGTTTCCTCGGCGTCCGGTGCTTGCGGCGGATTACTGGCAGGGACACACGCCGGTGGCGCCGAAAGGACATCGGGCACGCGCATGTCAGGCAGACGCAAGAGCGGGGGCACAAACGTTGCGGCATCTCCCCTCGAGGCCGCTGCCGGACGGGCGACATTTTCCGCCAGGGCGGCGGCGAATAGCGGCTGGGCAAACCCCTCCCAGAGCCGTTGCAGAAAACTGCCGGCAACCGGCCGTTTGAGGCCGTCATCGGCCTTTTCCGAGGGCATCGCCACGCCCACCAGATGCAGGCAGCGAATCGCCCGGGTCGCCGCAACGTAGAGCAGGCGCTCGGTTTCATGATCGGTCCGCGCCGCTTCCAGCTGCCTCAGATAGGCATAAGCCGTGGCCTCATCGGCACTGGCACTGCGCGCGCGCATTGGCGCCACCAGCAGATGTTCCCTGCCCCCGGTCTGCACGCTGTCCCACAACAGCATGGGGCTGTCGTTGTTACCCGTATCGCGATGCAGGCCGGGCAGAATCACGGTTTCGAATTCCAGCCCTTTGGCTTTGTGGATGGTCATCATCTGCACCGCATCGCCCAGGGGGTCCGCTGGCGCATAGAGTGCCGCGGCCTGCGCGGACAGCGTTTCCGGATCCAGCCGCCCCCGCGCCGACAGGGTGTCGAGCAGTTCGAAAAACGCGGCCACATCGGCCAGTTCGCTGGGAGAGGCCAGGCACCGTGGCCCGCCCAGCATCAGCCAGACACCCTCCAGCCAGCGCCGGACGGACTGCCGGTCGCGTTCGGCAAAGGCCAGCGTCAGCACGGCACGCAGATGCAGGAGCCGGGCGCGCCCGTCGTCCGACAGCGCTGCCAGGCGACCGGCATCGTGCATCAGCTGCCAGACCGTCGCGACCGTGTCACCTGCGGCCAGTGCGTGCAGATCGGCCAATGTCAGGCCACACCAGGGCGCCCGCAGCACCGCCAGCCAATGCACCCGGTCGGCGCGATGCGCGAGTGCCCGATACAGCGTCAGTAAATCCTGGATTGGCTGGCGATCGGCCAGCGCCTCGATTTCAACGGCCTGAAAGCGCAAGTCCGGTGCCTGACGGCGCAAGGTAGCCACCAGCGCATCGAGATGACGGCGCGCGCGCACCAAAACCGCCACCCGCCCTTGCGGATAGTCGCAGCGGGCGGCTCGAATCAGCGCCAACACCTGCTCCGCCTCGCGGGCCGCGCCAGCCTCGGCCTCATCGGCAATCACCGGATGCAGATAGACGCCACTGTCCGCCACCGCCGCCCGCGTCGCTGCTGATTCGGCGTAACGCACCGCACCGGCCGCGGGATCATCGGTCGACGGGAAGATCGCAGGAAAAATGCGATTGACCCAATCCACGACTGCCGGATGCGAACGGTTATTGCGGAAGAGACGCAGATGTTCGAGCGGCAGGCCGCCCATGCCGCGATCGCGCACGGTCAGGAACAAGCCCACGTCGGCCTTGCGGAAGCGGTAGATCGACTGCATCGGATCGCCCACCACAAAGAGCGTGCGCCCATCGCCCGGCACCCAGCCCCGCATCAGGCGCGCCAGCATGGCCACCTGCGTCGGACTGGTGTCCTGGAATTCGTCGACCAGCAGATGGCGGATCCGGTAATCAAGGGCTTCGGCCAGATCGGTCGGCGCTTCGTCGTCGCCCAGCGCCATGCCGGCGCGCGCCGCGATTTCGATGAAATCGACCTCGCCGGCTTCCTGAAACACCAGCCACAGCTGCCCGGCCGCCAGTTGCAGCAGGCGGGAGAAACAAGCCACGGTCGCCCATTCGCCGTCACTCAGTCCTGGCGGCGGCAGGCAGGCCAGTTGCGCCAGGGCCGTGGCCAGCCCCGGCAGCGTCCGCAGTTCGGCAAGGAGCGCCAGCATGTCCGCCTTTTGCGCAGCAGACGGCGCACCGGGCGGGAAGCCCTGATTTTTGGTGAGACTCTTGCGAAACTCGCCTTGCGTCGTCAGCAACAGCCCGGCCAGCGCCCGCCAGGCCGGCAGTTGCGCTGCCGTGCCGATGAGCATTTCGCGCCAGTCGCTCAGCGCCTCCAGCCCTGCGGCCCCGTTATCCGCCGCAAACCGGACCAGCGGCATCAGGCGCTGCTGCCAGCTGGCATCCAGCAGCCTGGCCAGCGCCAGCAGGTCGGCCTCGACCAGCGCGGCAAACCCTGCCTCGACTTCGTGCCGCAAATCCTCGCTGTTCAGTCGCTGGGCAAACGGCAGCCACTGGTCGCGCCGGCCCAGCATGGCCACCAGCAGACGTTCCAGCCGGCCGGCATCGTTTTCCATGAAGGTCAAGGCCTCGGCCACCACCTCGCCTGCCGGCGTCTCCGACTCCACCAGTTCGAGCAAGCGGCGGGCAGCATTGGCGTAATGCAGCTCGCTGTCGTCACTCACCGCCGGTTGCGCTCCGAAGCGGGAAAGGAAAGGCATCTGGCGCGACAGGCTGGCACACAGGGCATCGAGCGTGGTGACGCGCAATCGTCCTGGATGAGCCAACAACTGCCATTGACGCGCCGCGTCCCGCGCCAGGACAGCGAGCGCCCACTTTCGGGTTTCCGCCTTGTGCGGCGGCAGCGCATCCGCTGGCCGGGTCGCCGCCTCCAGGCTCCCCAGAATGCGGTCCCGCATTTCGGTCGCCGCCTTGTTGGTAAAGGTCAGCGCCAGCACTTCCTCGGGGTGATCGACCGTGGCCAGCAGGCGCAGGGTGCGCTGGGTGAGCAGTTCCGTCTTGCCAGCACCCGCCGGCGCCTCGACGATGAAGGCGCTCAGTTCAAGCGCTCGCTGGCGGGCGATTTCGTCTTCCCGCAACCGGTCGACCGTGGGACTCATGGCCTTCCTTCCTGCCGGGCCGCCCACAGGCGCCGCCGCTCGGGCAGGCGCAGCAGGGGCAACACGTCGCAGTATTTCAGGTCAGCCTCGTCAGCAAAGCTGACGCCCGCCACCCCGTCGCGCACCTCGCGGGCAATGGCATGCAGCCGGGCCTGCCAATGCGCGATGACCGCCGGCCAGTCCGGGAATTGCGCGGGATCGAAAATTTTCTGCCGGGCATCGCCCAAGCCGCTCACCCCGGGCAACATCCCCCCCTCGGCTGCAATCCCGGAAAAGACCGGGGCATCCGGCAGGACCTTGGCAAACACCACCGCCGCCACCGCCTCGTTCACCAGGGCGGCGTAGATCGGCAGTTGCGGTTCGGTGATGCGCGCACTGGCCCAGTTACGGGTATCTATGCGCGCCCCGGTCTTGTAATCGATGATCAACTCGCGCCCATCGTCCAGTCGATCGATACGGTCGACCACCATGCGCACCCGAATCCCTTCAATGTCCACTTCCGCCCCCTGTTCGCAGGCGATCACGGCAAACGGCAACTCGCGGCTGGCTTCCAGCGCCAGCCAGCGCGACAGCAGGCGACAGAGACGCTCGCTTTCCAGGATACGAAAACGGGGCGGCAGGGGACTGCGGGTCTCGGCTTCGAAACCGGCCACGGCAGCATCGACGGCCTGCGCAATCTGCGCCGCCCGCCCGGCATCGCCCAGGGCCTGCAATCGCCGTGAGTCGCCCACCGCCCGCCAGAAAATCTCCAGCGCCCCATGAACCAGGGTGCCCCGGGCTGCCGGGTCCAGGCCTTCCACCGGGGACTCCATGGCCTGCGCCCCCAGCCGGAATTGATAAAAGGCCCACGCCGGACACAGAGCCTGCGCCCGCAGCAGCCAGCTCCCCCCGGCCACCCGTTCGCCTTCCGCCAGCGGGGGCGCCTGGGCATCATCGACCGCCACCAGCCCGCCGGCGGCCGCCAGCGCATCGGCAAGCGTTTTGAGCTGCACCGGGCGGTCGACCGCAGGCGGCAGATCCGCCAGCAAGGGGCTGGGGCGCAAAACCCGATTGCCGTCCGCCTGCGCATACGAAAAATGCACGGTCGGCGCCGAGCCCAATAAACGCGCATGCACCCTCCGTGCGAAGTCCAGCTCGACCTCGGCGCTGGCATGGGCCGAACCGGCAGCCCGCTGGCTCTCCACCGACAACAGGGGATTGGGCCGTGGCGCGGCGGGCCAGCGGTCATCGTTCATCCCCATCACCCACAAGGCATCGAAGGCCAGGCCTGCGCTCTCGAGCACCCCCAGCACCTGCACCTGCGGCTGCCCCCGCGTTTCCGGCTGAAACAGGCGTTGCCGGCACAGATCGCGCACGCGGGCCAGGGCGGCGCCAAGACCCAGCGAACCCAGCAAGCCATCGAGCCGGCCAAACCCCGCCAGCACTTCGATGAAGGCCCGGCGGGCCTGAAACTCCGTACTCGACAGCGACCTTTCGCCCGGCCATCCGAAAGCGCTCAGCGCCTGCTTGAAGGTGGCGCCCCATGCCCCCGGCCGTTGACTGCGGGGCGCTGCCGCGAGCACTGCAATCCCCGCGTCCAGCGCCGCCAGCGTCGCCGGGCAGGCGATGCGACCCTGTTCGCCCAAACGCTGTCCCAAGCCCAGCAAGGCGCTGGCACGGGTGAAATACGGCAGCGTCCGCCGCTGTTCGGCATCGAGGCGGGCACGCGCATCGGCTTCGCTGACCGCGCCTTGCCACCCCCCCGCCAGCAGGAGTGCGGACAAGGCCTGCTGCGCCACGGGATGCCGGCCATTTCCCACGGCCAGCAGCGCCAGCGCGACCTCGACCAGCGGCTGATCCGCCAGCGGCTGACCCAGCGAGAAGTTGAAACGGCGCGGCAACTCCGAGGCATCGGGACGCAAGGCTTCGGGATGCAGGGCATCGTCGAGCAGCGCCGCCAGCCGGTCACGGACCGCCGCCAGATCGGGGGCCACGATCCCCAGCCTGGCCGCCGGGTTTTCGGCTAAGGTGCGCGCCACCCAATCGACCACGGCATGACACTCGGCAGCGCTGTCCGCGCAGCGGAAAATGGCGCATTCGCGGGCGTCGACCGTGGCCGGCGCGGGCAGTTCGACCTGACAGCCACGCGCCGCCAGCACCTCACCCAGACGCCGCTCGAAGGGGGTCAAACGGTCGAAACCGATAAAGTGCACCTCCGCCGGCAGGGCAAAACGTCCCGCCGCGATCGCGTCGACCAGCTGTGCCTGCAAACCGCCCACATCGATCCAGTCGGCCTTGCGGCAACGCTGCAAAAAAGCCTGCTGCCACTGGATGAACCAGCGGTTTTCCTCGGCCTGACCGCCTGCGGCCAAACCCCAGACCCGGCACAGGGCATGGGCCTCCATGGCCGACGCTGCCAGACCACGGGGATCGAACAGCGGTGCCAGATCGCCGGCACCGGACGCCAGGGAATCGGCGATGACCTGTTCCCAGAGCAGGCGCTCGGCATCGCTGTCCAGCACCTGCGGTAGCCGTTCCCCCTCCACCAGCGCCGCATCGGCCAGTTGCGCCAGCCATTGCGCAACCGTCAAGGCGTGCGCGCTGCGCCAGACCTGTCCGCTAGCCGGTAATGCCCCGCGCAGGGTTTTCGCCAGCCGCGAGGTCGCGCAGAGGTGGAGCGTCGCGGCACTCATGGCGTGCCGACAAAGAGGAAGAGATTGGAGACGCCACTCGTCGAGTAACCCAAGCCGAGATAGGCCGGACCGAAGGGCGTTTCACCGCCCACATACAGCGCCGTGGAATCCAGCCAGCCATTGGCATTCGCCTCGGTGTAGCGCTTGTCTACGCGGGCGGTTTCCAGCGCCAGTCCAACCCGCATGTCGCCACGCAGCCCGAGCGGCAGCCGCCCGATGATGCGTTCGGCGCGCACGCCAGCGTAATGTATGCGGTC
>JAKLLI010000045.1 GCA_023150195.1 Azonexus sp. | reverse complement strand
CTGCTTGACCACGCCCGCCGTCGACAGCCCCAGGAACACATCGGCACCCACCATCGCATCGGCCAAGGTGCGTTTCTCGGTGTTTTGCGCGTAACGGGCCTTGGTGTCGTCCATGCCGCCCGGACGGCCGACATAAATCACGCCCTTGGAATCGCACACGGTGATGTTCTCGCGCTTGACGCCGAGATCGCACCACAGGTTCAGACAGGAAATGGCGGCTGCGCCGGCGCCGGATACAACAACCTTGATGTCTTCGATCTGCTTGCCCACGACCTTCAGGCCATTCAGCATCGCCGCAGCAGAAATGATGGCCGTTCCGTGCTGATCGTCGTGGAACACGGGAATGCTCATGCGCTCCTTCAGCTTCTGCTCGATGTAGAAGCACTCAGGCGCCTTGATGTCTTCCAGATTGATGCCACCCAACGTCGGCTCCAGCGCCGCGATCATGTCGATCAACTTGTCCGGATCGTTCTCGGCCAGCTCGATATCGAACACGTCGATACCGGCAAATTTCTTGAACAGGCAGCCCTTGCCTTCCATCACCGGCTTGGACGCCAGCGGCCCGATGTTGCCCAGACCCAGTACGGCCGTGCCATTGGTCACCACGCCGACCAGATTGGCGCGGGAGGTGTACTCAGCCGCCGTGGCCGGATCTTCGACGATGGCGTCACAGGCCGCGGCAACGCCCGGCGAGTAGGCCAGCGCGAGATCGCGCTGATTGGTCAGGCCCTTGGTCGGGCGAACAGAAATCTTGCCCGGCGTGGGCCAACGATGGTATTCCAGAGCGGCTTCGCGCAAATCCTTTTCCACGGAAAAATCCTCGGTATGGGTATTGGGGAAAACCCCGTAGATTACTCTAAAGCCTGAAGTGCGGGAAGCGTAATTATGAATTACGCGCTAGAAATTGTAGCGAAGTGTGACGCGCAGGGTCCGCCCTTCCGCCGGATGCAGATGGCGATCTGCCGTCGCGGTGGCTTCACTTGCCAATTGCGATTCGTACCAGTATTCAATGTCGCTCAGCTTGCGATCGAAGACATTGAACACGTCGAGCATGACCTGCGTCTGCGCGTTGAATTTGTAGCCGATCCGGGCATTGGTCAGTGCCGACGCGCTGGAACGCACCGAGTTATCCTCGATCAAGGGCCGTGGACCGAAATATCGCAGGCGCAGCGCCGCAAACCAGGGGCCAAGGTGATCCACCGTGAGCCCAATATTGGCTGTGCTCGTCACCGCCCCCGGAATATGATCCCCGACCGCCGGATCATGATCGCGGAAACGCGCGTGCGACCAGGCCAGATCGGCATCCAGCGCCAGCCAATCAGCCACCACATAGAGATTGGTCCATTCAACGCCATAGCGCCGCGATGGACGCGAGGCTTCGGTCGTCCCGGCATCACCCACGAACAGCAGTTCGGATGCGGCATCCAGTTGCCAAAAGGCCACGGTCGACCGCCAACCGGGCAGCATTTCCGTGCGCAAGCCGACTTCGATGCCGCGCGTGCGCACCAGGGGCTGCACCCGGCTCACCGGATTTCCGTTCACGTCAAACGGTGTCCCGGTCGCCGGATCCACGGTGATGGTCGTGCCGCGCGCATCGTTGGAGTGAAACCCGTGGCCATAGTTGAAATACGCCTCGGTTTTCCGCCACGGCCCCAGCACCAGCGAAAATTTGGGCGTCAGCATGGCATCGCTGGCTTTACCGGAATTTGCCGGTAACTGACTGTCGACCGTGAAATCGTAGCCATCCGCCCGCAGGCCTTGAACGCTGCGCAGCCAGTCCAGCCAATGCACTTCGTTTTGCAACCAGAGGCCCAGGCTGCGTTGGGTGACCCGGTCTTCCCGCACCGTCGCCAAGGTTTGGCGCGCGCTGGTCGCATACAAGCCCACCGGGCTCAGACGATCCACGCGCGCCTGCACACCCAGCGAATTTTCAACTGCCAATCCGCCCCAGGTCGTGAACGCCGCGTGCGACATCGAAAACCCCCCGGCCCGACGACGTTCCGACTGCCTGAACTGATCCCCGGGCGGGCATCCGGCATTCTGGCAATACTGGAAATTCGACCACAGATCGAGTGCTGACTGCAGCCCCCAGAGTGACACCTTGCGCTGCGACGATTCGCCCCGCTGTGCCCAGCTGGCGGACAGACTGTAACGCTGCGTCTCCCCCCCAGTGGTTGGATCCAGCGAACCGAAACGGTCGACCGTCCCTTGATCGATCGCACGGGCAGCAATCTGGTCCGTGGAGGTCCAGCGACCGCGATAAGCCATCCCGGTCACCGAAAATCCGTCATGGCGACTGCCCTCGCTGTAACGCATCACCCCATTGATTTTGCGGTAATCCTCGGCCACCTGCCACGGCCCGTCGTTGTGAAACAGTTCCAGTCCATAGAGCAGATGGCCATCGCCCAGCACCGGCGAACCGGCCAGCAGGCTGCGCGCATAGCCGTTTTCGCCCAGGGTGAGTTGCGCCAGCGACGCCGGCAGACGCCGTAAATACGCCACATGCGCAGCCCCGGCCGACGAAAAATCGCCCGCCTCGGCATAATACGGGCCTTTGCGGAAAGTCACGCGGTCAACCAGCTCCGGGATCAAAAAATTCAGATCGGTATAACCCTGACCATGGGCGTGCGTCGGCATATTGACCGGCACGCCATCCACCGTCGTGGCGAAATCGGTCCCATGGTCCAGATTGAAGCCGCGCAGGAAGTATTGATTGGCTTTGCCGTCACCCGCATGCTGCGTCACGATCAGCCCCGGCACCATTTCCAGCACCTCGCCCGGTCGCAAGACTGGCACACGGCTCAGACGCTGACTGGCGGCCACCCCTTCACTGCCGCTGGCGGCGATCCCCGCCAGATTTTCGGCTTGCGCCCGCACCTCAACCGTTGACAGTTCAAGTGGCTCTGCACCCTGCGCCGACCCCAAGGCAAGCAGCAAATAGGAGAAAATCGGTTTTTTTCTTACGCGCATCATCAAAAAAAGCCGGTTGCCCGGCCCCTCCGTCAAAAAATCAAACTGCCCTTGTCCGCCGCGTCAGATGCAGGGCCAGCACAAAACTGAGCGCGATCACCAAGACCAGGCCGGCGCCGAAAACCAGTTCTTTCCCTTCGCTCCACGCATCCACCGCCGGTGACAGCAATTTGGCCGCGCCGAAAGCGGCCACCAGCAGGCTGACGCCGGACACCACGAGGCCCATCACCCGCGATGCCACCAAGGCCACCTGATCAGCGCGCGCAATCAGGCGGGCGATCCACAAGCCGTTGATGCCATCGGTCAGCAACATCCCGAGCATGAACAGTCCCGCCAGCAGCACGGCGTGCTGCCAGCCGCCAAACTGGGTCGCGGTGAGCGCAAAGAATGCGGCTTGCGACAAGGTATCGAAGGACAGTGCGAACAAAGCACCGACCAAGGCAATCAGTGCCGGGTGCGACGCCCGCCCCAGCCGCCCGAGCAGCCGGCCTTTCAAGCCCACGGGCTGCACCAGCGCATCCGGTTCGGCCGCCAGCACCGCATTCAAGTTGAGCACGCCCAGCGCCACCAAAAAACCAATCGAAATCACCGCGCCGGTCACACCAAACCATTCGGGCACGGTCCACTGCCCCGCCAGTGCAGAAACGCCCAGGGCAATCGCCATCACCACCGCCCCGTGGCCCAACGAAAACAGCGTGCCGCAGTAGCGGGCCAGCCGCGGCTGATGCCGGGCGTTATAGCGGGTCAGGCCGTCGATGGTGGCGAGATGGTCGGCGTCGAAGCCATGCTTCATGCCCAGCACGAAGGTCAGGATCAACAGGGACAACCAATCGGAAGGCAGGGTTTCCATCGCGGCACCGTATGAATGATTTAACAATCTTCATACAAAGTCCGTGCCAGAACAATAAGTCATTGTTCGTATGGCCAAACGGCGCTAAACCCATGCTGCAAACCGTGGCAATTGGCTACTTGCTTTCCACTGGCAGTGACAAGACGAATTCCGCTCCCCCTTCCGGCCTGTTGGCAGCCTGCAACTTGCCACCATGGCGCTCGACGATGCCGTAGCTGATCGACAGCCCCAAGCCGGTGCCTTGCCCGACCGGCTTGGTGGTAAAGAAGGGCTCGAACAGACGGCCCAGGTTTTCCTCGGGAATACCCGGCCCGTTATCGGCAAATCGCAGCAAGATCGCGGCTGAGGTTCGCTCGGCGCGAATCGTCAATGTCGCCCCTTCCTGCCCTGCCGTGGCATCGCAGGCGTTTTGCACCAGATTCATCACCACCTGCTGCAATTGCCCGGAAGAGCCGGCGCACTGCATTTTCTCCGGCAAATCGATGTCGACCGCAAACTTGCTGGCCGCACTTTGTACCACCCAGCGCACCGAACGTTCGACCACTTCGTTCAGATTGACCTGCTCCGGCATCATCTTGTCGACTGCCGAAAAGCGCTTGAGCGCATCGACAATGTCGCGGGTGCGCTCTGCCCCTTCGATCATGCCGTCGATCAGTTGCGGCATGTCGCTGAGAATGCGGTCGATGCGCAACTCGGCCCGCAAGGTATCGAGCGCACCGGTTTTGGCCAGTTCGCTGGCGTGGACCGCAGTCAGGTAAGTTTCCAGCCGCGTGCCATAGCGTTGTAGCGACAGCACATTGCCCAGCACAAAGCTGATCGGGTTGTTCAACTCATGCGCCACCCCGGCCACGAGGCGGCCCAGCGACACCATTTTTTCCGCATGCAGCAACTGCCCTTGCGTGCGCTTCAAGTCCTCATGCGCCTGGCGCAAGGCCTGATAAGCCTTGCGCAACTCGCCCACCGGCCGCCCGGTGACCACCATGCCCATCAGCTTGCCGGTTTGCGACACGCGCGGCGTACAGTTCATCGATACGGGTACGGTCGACCCGTCGCCGGCCCGCAAAAAGAATTCGCAGTCGTGCACACCTTCGCGCCCGAAGCGGGCAAAAATGTCGCGCGCCTTGGCCTGCTCAACCGGATCGGCAAACAGCTCGAACACCGGGGTGTGCGCCAACTGCTCCGCCGTTTTTCCGGAAAAATGGCAGAGCGAAGGATTCACTTCCTCGATCCCGCCGTGGCGGTCACACACAATCAGGATGTCCGACATCGAGGCCAGCACACTCTCGATGAACTGGTGCGATTCTTCCAGTGCCTTGTTCTTTTCCTCCAGCGCCACTTCGTACTGGAGCAGGTCGTTGTAGACCTCGTCCATCTTCTGGATCACCTCGATCCAGGCCTGCTCCCCGGTCGCCGCCAGCAGCGGATCAGCGGGTGGGGTGGTAATGGACATGATCGGTTCCGTGTTCGTCGTGGGCATGGTGATATTCGGCCTCCAGCGCAATCACGTTGAGCTTGCCGTGACGCACGCCGCGCTCGGCCACCAGCGCATCGGCAAATTGGCGGACGTCTGCCGTTGCTCCTTTGAGAATGACGGATTCCAGACAATGATCGTGGTCCAGATGCGTATGCAGGGCCGCCACCGTCAGGTCGTGATGGTCATGCTGCAAGGCCGTCAGGCGCTCGGACAATTCGCGCTCGTGGTGGTTATACACATACGAGAGATTGGCCACGCACTGCCCGGTCGGCGCCTCACGCTGGCGATCCTGCTCAATGGCCGCGCGGATCAGGTCACGCAAGGCTTCGGAACGATTGACATAGGCGCGCGCTGCAATCAGCGCATCAAACTGGCGGGCCAGCGACTCATCGAGCGAAATGGTGAAACGTTCCATGGCAGTCCTGCGGTCGACACGAAGAAACGCATTATTTCCCAAAGGGGCTGGAACGGGAAATGCTTATTAAAAACCGTCGCCTGCGGGCTCAAGTTTGCCGTCAGGCGCACCGTACATACCGTCAACAGCGTCAGGAGGAAGTCATCATGGGACATCGCGACATCCGACTCACCGTCGCCGAAGCGCGCACCATTTACGACGTGGCCGCCATTGACCGCGCCATGGAAGAGACCGCCGGCAACCGCAACGAAGCCCTGGCCTCGCTGTACGACAAAATGAAGCAGCGCGGCGGCGAACGTTTCCTGATCCGCCCCACGCACGCCGATATGGTCGATGACCTGTACGAGAGCTGCCCCAACTTCGACGAAGTCATCGACGACATTAAAAAGCACCTCGCCCTGTCGGTGGCCGGCAACGAACCCACGCATTTCACCCCCATTCTGCTGCTCGGCGAGCCCGGTATCGGCAAAACCCATTTCGCCCGCGAACTGGCCAACCGGCTCGGTACCGGCCACGAGTTCGTCTCCATGAGTTCGCTCACCGCCGGCTGGGTGCTTTCCGGGGCCTCAGCCCAGTGGAACAACGCCAAGCCAGGCAAGGTTGCGCACACTTTGGTGCATGGCGACTTTGCCAACCCCATTGTGGTGCTGGACGAAATCGACAAGGCCGGTGGCGACAGCCGTTACGACCCCTACGGCGCACTCTACAGCCTGCTGGAAAACGACACCGCCCGTGCCTTCAAGGACGAATTCGTCGATATCGACATCGATGCCTCGCACATCTTGTGGGTGACGACCGCCAACGACGAACGCGGTATTCCGGAACCCATCCTGAACCGGATGAACGTCTACGAAGTCCCCCGCCCCGACCACGATGCCTCGCTGCGTATCGCCCGCAGCCTGTACAGCGACAGTGTCAGCGAGCACGACTGGGGTTTCCCGCCGGAACCCGACGACAGCGTGCTCGAACGGCTGGCCAGCCTGCCCCCGCGCGACATGAAAAAACGCCTGCTGGCCGCGTTCGGCACGGCCAAACTGGCTGGCCGCAACTGGCTGGAAACGAGCGATTTCGAGCAGGCTCGCAGCGGACGCAGCCGCAAGATCGGCTTCTGACGCCGGGCAACGCAAACCGGGCCGGGCAGGGTATCCTGTCCGGCCCTTTTGCGTGTGGCTGCCATGAAACATCCGGTCGTTCTCATCGTCATTGCCCAGCTCTTCGGTACCTCGCTCTGGTTTTCCGCCAACAGCGCGGCGGACGACCTGATTCGCCAATGGCAGATCACCCCGGCCGACATCGGCACCCTCACCAACGCCGTCCAGCTCGGTTTCATCCTTGGCACGCTGGGCATCTCGCTCAGCGGGCTCGCCGACCGCTTTCCCGCCAGCCGCATTTTTGCCCTCTGCGCCGTGCTCGGCGCCGCCGCCAATGCCGCCTTCGCCCTGCTGGCCGATGGCATGAACAGCGGCGTGCCTCTGCGTTTTGCCGTCGGCCTCTGCCTGGCCGGCGTCTACCCCTTGGGCATGAAACTGGTCGTCAGCTGGGTGCCGGAACGCGCCGGCGCGGCGCTGGCCTGGCTGGTCGGCATGCTGACGCTGGGCACCGCGCTGCCCCACGGCATCCGCTTTGCCGGCACCGGCCTGCCCTGGCAACTCACCCTGAGCACGGCCAGCCTGCTCGCCCTGCTCGCCGCCGCACTCATCTACCGGCTCGGCGATGGTCCGCATCTCAAACGCCGCCACGATGCCCCGCCCCTGCGCCTTGGCCGCGTCATCCACAGCTTCGGCATCCCGGAATTCCGCGCTTCCGCACTCGGCTATTTCGGCCACCAATGGGAGCTCTACGCCTTCTGGACGCTGGTGCCCGCGCTGCTGATGCTGGCCGGACTGGCCGATGCCGGCAGCGCCCGACTTTCCGGACTGGCCTTCACCATCATCGGCATCGGTGCGCTCGGCTGCATCATCGGCGGCCAACTCAGCCAGCGCATCGGCAGCGCCCGCGTCGCCGCCATCGCACTCACCCTTTCCGCCCTCTGCTGCGCGCTCTATCCGCTCACGGTCGACCTGCCCGCCGCGGCAAAAATCGGCCTGCTGCTGCTCTGGGGCGCCAGCGTTGTCGCCGACTCGCCGCACTTCTCCGCGCTCTCCGCCCGCGCCTGCCCCCCGGAAACCGTCGGCAGCGCCCTCGCCTTTCAAAACGCCATCGGCTTCGCCATCACCATGGGCTCCATCCAGCTCGGCACCGCCTGGCTTAACGACTGGGGCAACCACATCAGCTGGCTCCTCCTCCCCGGCCCCATCCTCGGGTTGATCGGGCTGTCTCCGTTGTGGAGAAAATAGCCCGCAGGAAGCAAACACCATCGAAACCCACACGACCTTACGACATGGACATCGATATCACGCTTGTTTAAGCTTCAGACCGAAGATCTCGGAGATGCCCCGACAATCCGAGCGATTCCCCTCGTCGTCATCGACGTAAACATCATTCCCGCCAGTACACAGGATTCCACGACACCATGAACATTCCCGGAAGCACGCTCAAGGCCAAGGCCGGTTTCATTTTTTTGGCGCTGATTGGTGCCATCATCGTTTTACCGCTTGCATCGCCTTTCGCCATCGTGCCTGCCGGCACGCGCGGGGTGATGACGACCTTCGGCAAAATCACCGAGGAGGTGTACACCGAAGGGCTGCACTGGCGCTGGCCGATTGCGCAGGAGATGCATCTGGTCGAGGTGCGGGTGCAGAAGGGCGAGGGGCAGGGCGACGCGGCGTCCAAGGATTTGCAGTCTGTACAGACCAGCGTGGCGCTGAACTATCACATCGATCCTGCAGCTGTCGTTTCCGTGTTCCGTGATGTCGGGCTGGATATTGGCGTGAAGATCATCGTCCCGGCGGTGCAAGAAGCGGTGAAAGCGGCGACGGCGCTCTATACCGCCGAAGAACTGATCGGCAAGCGCCCTGAAGTGCGCGAGAAGATTCGCGGCTTTCTGACCGAGCGCCTGACCAAACACGGCGTGGTGGTGGATGAATTTTCGATCACCAATTTTTCCTTTTCACGCTCGTTTACCGATGCAGTCGAAGCCAAGACCACGGCGGAACAGCAGAAGCCGAAGGCGGAACGCGATCTGCAGCGCATCCGCGTGGAGGCCGAGCAAAAGGTGGCGCAAGCCAAGGCCGAAGCCGAGGCGCTCAAGCTCCAGAAGCAGGAAGTCACCGCCGAATTGCTCAAGCTGCGTGAAATCGAAAACCAGCGCAAAGCCATCGAGAAATGGGACGGCAAGTTGCCGCAGACGATGATGGGCAACAGCGTGCCGTTTATTCAGATCGGTGACAAAAAGTAAGCCCAGGGACTGTCCTTGGCTTGCGGTTTCACCCGACAGACTGACGGCCCGTTGCCCGGCACTCCCTGCGCAAAGCGACGCCAGCACGGGTTCACCTTGCTTGAACTCGTCCTGGCCATCGTGCTGCTGGGCATTCTGTCGAGCACCGCCTTACCCAAACTCTTCGATTTTGGTAACGATGCGCGTAAGGCAGTTGCCGGCAATACGCTCAGCAGTTTCCAGACCAGTGCCTTGATGTTGAGGACAAAATGGCTACTGGCGGGGCAACCCAAGTCGCTCACCCTCGGCGACGGAACACTTTTGTATTTCAATGCCCAAGGCTGGCCTGTTTCGAAAACAGGTTCCCCCAAGGATGCCAACGGCTGGGCGTTGGTTGGCGGCAATAACGGGTCCTGTGTTGCCGTTTTTTCCGCGCTGCTCACAGGCGCCAGCGTTATCGACAAAACCGCTGTCGATACCCGGGTGGCCACGGCCACCGATTACGATTGGTGTGCGCGTGCGGGGTCGATCGGTGGCGAACCTTCCAATCAGGAACAATGCAACTTCGTCCAGTCCAAGGGCTTTGGCTCGTGTTATCCGAGCAGCCCTTCCCTGTGGATCAACTACAACCCGGTGACTGGCACGGTAACGCGCGGAAATTTCTAGCCCAGGGAGGCCTCGCTCAAGGCGTTTGCCTTGCTCGTGGCACGCAGGTTTAGCGCCTCGAAATGACCGGTTCTCGTTAGGGCCTGTTCACAGTAACCGATTTGTGTTTACATCCTGGAATTTGGGTGTAAGACATGGATCGATTGATGTTGAACGACAAACAATGGTTGCGGATTGCGCATCTGCTTCCTGGCAAACCGACAGACAAAGGCGGGCG
>JAKLLI010000044.1 GCA_023150195.1 Azonexus sp. | reverse complement strand
GGCGAATGCGCGACCCGTGATTTCGACGACTGTTGCGATGACTTGTGCCATGACGAACTCCTGCGAGAGGGAAATAGAGATGCGTACAACTTTACGCGTCCTAACAGAAAAAAACATTGCACCAAAGTACAATCCCGGCACTTGAACGGGGGACGCATGGCCAAGCTACTGGCAATCAACAATTACCATTACCGGCGCGGTGGTGCCGAGGTCGTCTTTCTGGAACAAATGCGGCTGTTCGAGCGTCATGGCTGGACAGTGGCCCCCTTCTCCATGCACCACCCCAAGAATGAGCGATCTCCCTGGGAATCCTATTTCGCGGATGAAATCGAGTTCGGGCACGACTATTCCTTGCTGACCAAGCTCAAACATGCGGCGCAGATCATTTACAACGGGCCGGCATCCCGTGATCTGGAACGCTTGATGGCGGCCTTCAATCCGGATGTGGTGCATGCCCACAATGTCTATCACCACCTGTCGCCCTCGGTGCTGGCGACGGCTCGGCAGGCAGGCTTGCCGGTCTTTTTGACCTTGCACGATCTAAAACTGGTCTGTCCTGCCTATTCCATGATTTCGCACGGGCAGGTCTGTGAGGACTGCCGCACCGGCGGCGTCAAGCAGGTGATGCTCAAACGCTGCATGAAGGGCTCGCTGGCGCTGTCATCGCTGATCTGGCTGGAGTCCGCCGTACACCGGATGCTGGATATTTATGGGCGCTCGGTCGATCGTTTTGTCGTGCCCAGCCGCTTCTTTATCGACAAGTTTGTTGAATGGGGTTGGCCTCGCGAGCGGTTTGTCCATGTGCCCAATTTTGCCGATGTCGGCGGGTTGACCGCGGATGCGCCGGTCGGGCAGCCTTTTCTGTACTTCGGCCGGCTGAGTCGCGAAAAGGGTTTGTATACGCTGATCGAGGCCGCCAGTCGGGCCGGTGTGCCCTTGCGGATTGCCGGTTCCGGACCGGACGAAGCGGCCCTGAAGGCACGGGTGGCCGAGTTGGGCGCTGACGTCACGTTTTTGGGCTTCCGTACCGGCGATGATCTGTGGCGCGAAGTGCGGGGCTGTCGTGCCCTGGTGCTGCCGTCGGAGTGGTATGAAAACGCCCCGATCAGCGTGCTTGAAGCCTACGCCCTGGGCAAACCCGTGATTGGTGCGCGCATTGGCGGTATTCCGGAAATGATCATGGAAGAAGCGACCGGCCTGCTGTTTGAGAGCGGATCGGTGGATGCGCTGACAGATGCCTTGGTCCGGGTGCAGGCGATGGCAGATGGTCAGGTGCGCGCCTGGGGGATGAATGGCCGCGATTTGCTGGATAGCGAATACGCCATGCACCGTCACGTTGAGCGCTTGACGGCCTTGTACGCTGCCAGCGGGGCGCCGACGGCATGAGCGCAAAACCCCACGTGATGGTGGTGGGGATACGGGGGTTTCCCGGTATTCAGGGCGGGGTGGAAACCCATGCCGAAGCCCTTTATCCACGGTTGCTGGGGGATTGCACCGTCACCGTACTGGCGCGGGCAATGTGGCTGGCCGCCGATGCGCCGCGTGAATGGCGGGGCATTCATTTTGTCCGCCTGTGGTCGCCCCGAAAATCGGGTGCGGAAGCTTTCCTGCACACGGCCCTGGGGGTCCTGTATGCGGCCGTGACGCGCCCGGATATCCTGCATTTTCACGCAGTCGGGCCATCGATTTTTGTGCCTTTGGCACGCCTCTTCGGCTTGACGGTGGTGGCCACGCATCATGGGCGGAATTACGAGTTGCCCAAATGGGGCCGCTTCGCACGCACCTTGATGAAAACCGGCGAGCGCTGGGGCGCGCGCTACGCCCATGCGCTGATCTGCGTGGCGGAAAATGACGCAGCCCGTTTGCGTGCCGCGCATCCCGGGCAGTGCATTGTGCAAATTCCCAATGGCGTGCCTGCACGGACTGCGGCGCAAAACGATCCGGTGATCGCCGAATTGGGACTTGTGCCCGGGAAATACATGATTCACGTTGGGCGCATCACCCTGGAAAAGCGGCAGATGGACGCGGTCAACGCCTTCCTGGTCGCAAAAATCCCGGGCTGGAAACTGGTCATTGTCGGTGGCGATCATGGCGCGCCGGCGTATGCGGCCGAATTGCGCGCCCAGGCCGCGGATCACCCGGAGATCGTGCTTGCGGGCTTTCGTCAGGGCAATGCGCTGGATGCGCTGTACGCCCATGCCGGCCTCTTCGTGTTGCCTTCGTCCCACGAAGGTTTGCCGATCGCGCTGCTCGAAGCGCTGAGTTTTGGTCTGCCTTGTCTGGCCAGCGATATTCCCGCCAATCGCGAAATCGACTTGCCGCCTGACAACTACTTTGCGGTGGGGGATGTCGCCGCGCTGGCCGCATTGATCCAATCTCGCTGCGCCGAACCGCTCGATGCCTCAGCGCAGGCGGCGCGCATGGCCTATGTGCGCACGCATTTTGACTGGGACACGATTGCCGGTCGGGTCGCGGCCCTCTATCGCCAGGTGTTGCAAGGCTGAGCTTGCTTCAGCGGTCGACGGCCTCGGCGCGGCGAAAATCGAAGACGCACAAATCGCCATCCACATGGCAGTGATGGCTGCCATCGACGCCGGGGAAATCGGCAGGGGAGCGGGTGAGCACGGTTTCTTCGAGGTATTCATCCGGGGTCAGCGTGACAATGCGGTGGATGGCGTGGCCCGTGCCGTAGGCGTTGAAGCCCTGTCGTTGCGAAACCCGGTAAATCTGCTCGCCCTCCACGATCAGACCACCGTTCCTGGCCTTGCTGGAATCGATGTAAATCGGATTTTGCGCGTGCGGAATCCAGTGGTCGGTCAACGGGCTGTCGGCATGAAAAATCATCAACTCGGCGTTGCAGTCTTCCTCGTTGCTGGGGTCGATGTTGGTGAATAGCCACCAGCGGCCATCGTGTTCAAAGAACAGGCTGTCGGCGGCGCAGACCTTGTCCATCACCGTGTGCACGGGGCGCCAGCGCAGCGGGAAGGCTTCGCTCTCATACAGCGTGATGCGGCGGGCGGCGCTGCTTTCGGGGCACATCAGCAACTTGCCCTGATGGCGGAACAGGAAGGGGAAGGACAGGTGATGCGGTTCAACGATGACCTCGCCGAGAAAATCGGCCTTGCGTTCATGCAGGCGATAGGCGGCGATGGTACCCAGTTGCCGGTCAAAATCGTAATCTTCAACAAAACAGAAGTCGCCGCTCGCATCGCGAATCACAAAGGGATCGGCGATGAAGTGGCCGGGTCGGTTGCCGATTTGGTGCGCTTGCGGTAAATGCAACTGCCGCCAGTCGCCCCGTGCAAAGCCCACGTTCCAGCGATTGAAACGCCTGCGCAGTTTGCGATTGACGAGTTCCGACGCCAGAATGCGGCACAGCCCCGCCGCGTAACTGAGCGTGGCCGACAGGCCAGGAAAGCCGGCCGCTGGCGCTGGCGGGACGAAGGCGCGTGGGCCGGTCGGGCGTACCTCGCCGCAAGCGGCAATATCGAGTAGCTGAACTTGCAGGTAATGGCGCAATTTGCTGAACAGGAAATGCTGGTTCAGCAGCGTGAAGAAACGGGTTCTGAGCGTGCCACTGACCAGGCGCGCTTCGCCATCCGGCCGTTGGTGCAAGAGCGCGAAGCCGGTTTGTTCCCGTTGTCTCAGAACATCGTCGAAACAGGGAATGCCGCTGGCGCTTACCGGCGCGAGTGCCGGCCAGGTGCGCAGGGCGCCCAGTCGGGCACGTTGCAGCAAGTCAGGTGGGAGGGGGCTGTTGCCGAGATGGACCAGCAGGTCCAGCGAAGCCGGCAAGGTGGTGTCAGGTGATGCTGGAGAAAGCGATTGGCAGGGGAGGTCGCCGTGTGCCGGATCGAATTGCCGCAGCGGGCGGGCCAGCGGCTTGAAACTGCGCAGGAGGCGGGATTCCACCTGCAGCAGCAGGTTGACCGCAAGGCGGCGCAGGCGACCAGGGGCTGGGGTGTCCGGCGGTCGGCCGATGAAGATCTGCAGAACCTTCAATGCCGGCTGGGCGCGGCACCAGTCGATCAGGGCTTGGGCGGCCGGAGACAGCGGCCCGGGGTCGATGACCAGGGCCAGCCTTAACGGTGCGGATGTCTCTCTCGGTTCTGACATGTCTTTCCCACGGCGGCCCGAATGTCTCTTTCGGGCGGACCTGAAACGCCCTGTTCAGGTACGGTGTGATACCAAAGTGATGGTCAGGGCTGGCCCAGCATCGCCTTCAGTTGTTGCGCCACCGCCGCCTGGACGGTCGCTCGGAATGCACGTTTCTTTTGTGTTCTGGAGCGCGAGGATACCTCAGACAAGTCCTTTTCCGGAAATGGAATGGGCAGCACGTAAAAGCGCCCGCTGGGCGTGGCAGCCACGCTGTCCCAGAATTTGTCGTAATCGAAGAAGAAATCGGTCTTGTCCTGAATGATCTGATTCCCGTTATTGACCCCGATGATCCGGTCGACGCCGAATAATTCGGCAATCCCGCGGACGGCGCTGAGTAGCAGATAGTGCGGCGGCACGTGCGCCAGTTCCCGTGTGGTTTGGCGGATCAGCTCCATCCCTTTTTTTCCCTGAATGCGGCCAATCAATGCGGCGCAGCCCTCGGTGCCATCCAGAATCTGTCGCGGCACCAGCGAGAAATTCATGGAATAGACGCGTTGACCGTCGGCGTTCAGCGCAATCGCCAGATCGCCCTCGGGGCGTGTCAGATCCGCCGGGACGCGCAGACTGATGGTGTAGGTGCAGCTGTCCGTGGCGTATTCCCACAGCGTGACACCGGGCAGCAGGCGGGTCAGGAAATCGGGCTGCAAGGCGCTGCCCAGCATGCGGTAGTGGGTGGCCAGGCAAGCCAGGCGCTGGCCCACGCTCAGGGATTGCGCGAGATAGAGGCCGCGATGGGCATTGGCCAGGATCTGCCGGGTGGGCGCCGGGACGGTCTGCAGCGCCGGGATGGCTGCGATCAGCGCCTGGTGGCGGCGGGCGAGGAGGGCGTACTGGGCCAGATGCTTGAGCTTGACCGGCAGCCGGCTCAGTTCGCGCAAGGGGGCATGGCCCAGGCGTTTGAGGCCGGTGGTCGCTTTTTGACGGAAGGAGTTGCCTATCATTGGGGCTGCATACGTTCAGGTTGCGGATTGGCGGGCGTACCGTCGAGGGCGATTTCCAGGGCGGGGGCCAAGCGTAGCGCGCCCAGCGCGGAAAGATGATCGCGGTCGAAATAGTAGGCACGCTCAGGCGTGCCCAGCGGGCAACGGGATGCGTTGCACAGGACCGGGTCGAGGTTCAGGTATTCGACGCCGGGGGTTGCCCCGAGGGCCGTAAAACGGGCTTCGTTGGCCTGATGTAAGGCCCGGTGCGCGGCGTTGCTGACGGCATCGGCGTCGAGCGCCGCCGAGAAGCGTTGCGGGTCGGGGTCGTAGCGGTGGTAGTACACGCTTTGCGGATGTTGCAGTTGCTGCGGAATCTGCTTGACGATGATCAGACGAATGCCCGCCCGCTGGTAATGTGCGATGGTCGCGGCCAGTCCCGTCGCCAGCGCTTGCCGGGTGTTGGCCGGCGTGCCGCGGGTGTCCGGGGTGTCGCCGAGGTAAGCGTATTCGTGTCCGGTGTAGCCGCCGTCGCTGTAATACGACCAGCGCGCGACCAGGAAAATGCTGCGGATGCCGTGTTGACCGGCGTATTCGGCAATGCGCCGGTTCAGTTGATGGCAGTTTTTTTCCTGCTGATCGCCGCGCAAGGCGTAAATGCCCAGCAGCGGCGGACAGCCGGGCATCGCCACCAACACGCCGGCCATCCCCCGGGTCTGCGCGGCGGCGTTGAAGGCCGGCGCCAGCGAGTAGGCATGGCTGTCGCCGATGACCATGAAACGCGGGGGCTGAGTGCCCTTCCCCAGTGGGCACAGCCAGTCGTCGCGGCGGTGCGCGTCGGGCTGATCGAAACAGCGGTTGTAGGTGGTGTCACGGGCGAGGGTAGCCGCCACGGAGGCGGGGAGTGCGCCTTGGCGCTCCAGTCCATTGCTGATTTGCCCCGTCGCCCCCAGGCCCAGAATCAGCAGGCTGGTCGCGCCGGCACCGAATAAGAGGTGCCGGGTGCTGACTTGATCGCGGCGGCGGCAGGGCTGTTCGACAAATCGCCAGGAGAGCCAGGCCAGCGCCAGCGTGGCCAAAACCAGCAGCGCGGAAAGCCCGGCGGAAGGCGGGGCCTGCAGCCAGAGCCGGGCAAAGACAAACAAGGGCACATGCCAGAGATAAACGCTGTAACTGATGCGCCCCAGCGCCGGCAGGCCAAAGCGGGCCGGCAGGCGGCCGCAGACGCTGTCGGCTGCGGCAATCATCAGCATGGTGCCAAGGATGGGTGCCAGAGTCAGCCAGCCGGGATGGGGCGTCTGTGCGGTGAAATACACCATGCTGCCCAGGATCAACACCAGACCGGTGGCGGCCGCCACTTCCCGCCCGGTATTGCCCCAGCCACGGGCGATAGACGGCGCCATGGCCAGCAGGGAACCGGCGAACAGTTCCCAGGCGCGGGTTGGCAGCAGGAAAAATCCGCTATCCGGCGCGTTGACCGTAGACCACTGCGCGGCGAGCAGACTGGCGCTGGCAAGCACGGCCAGCACGCCCACCCGCCAGCGTCCGGACAGGCGGGCCATGAGGGTCAGCAGCAGCGGAAAGCAGAGGTAGTACTGCTCCTCGATGGCCAGGCTCCAGGTGTGTAGCAGGGGCTTGAGTTCGGAGGCGGTATTGAAATAGCCGCTCTCGTGCCAGAACAGGACATTGCTGATGAACAGCGGGACAGCGATCAGGCTTTGCGCAAAATCCTTGAGTTCTTCCGGATTCATCAGCCACACCGCCGGGGCGACGCAGGCCAGGATGACCGTATACAGGGCGGGCAGGATGCGGCGGATGCGGCGCTCGTAGAAACGCAGCAGGCTGAATTCGCCGCGGGCCCGTTCGTCAAGAATGATGCGGGTGATGAGGAAGCCGCTGATCACGAAAAAGACATCGACGCCGATAAAACCGCCGGGCAGGCCGATAAAACCCGCGTGAAATCCCAGGACGCCAAGAATCGCCAAGGCGCGCAGGCCATCAATTTCCGGGCGGTAGTTCAGCGGCGTGTGGGACATGATCCAGGGTCGGTGTTCAGGGTAGCTCGACGCGTCGCGTCAGGCCCAGGCGCTCCATCCCGCTTTTGAGCGCGACGAAGAGGGCGAGGGGTAAAGGACTGCCGCAACGGGCAATGCTGCCGATGGGCCACAGGCGGGGATTGATGGGTGGGCGCACCCGCTTGCCCAGCGTCAGCACCCAGAGCAGGCTGTCGATCAAACCGGCTGGGGCTGCCACGGCTTGACTGCCCTCGTGATCGGCACTGTCGGAAAACGGCATGCTGGCAAAGCCGCGAGCGATGGCCGGCGGGGGGTAGCGGAACAGCTCGCGGCAAAACAGGAAGGCGCAGCGGGACAGTTCGGTGGCCGATGCTGACGCCAATTCGTTACCTGCTGTCGCGATCAGGGTATCCGTAAAGTTCAGCACGCTCTGGCGATAGGTGGCCCAGCCCCAGGCCGCCAATTCGGCATCAAGGTCTGGCGAATAGCAGGCAAGGACCTGGCCGGTTTTATCGCGACGATAACCGGTGGTGCTGCCGTGGTCTGCCTGACAGAGCAATTCGATGAGGGTGGCCGGGCCCGGCAAGTCTCGGCAGATCCCTTCGGCATCGCCGGGCCACAGGCAATGGGCCTGATGGGTGCCGGCCGGCCAATGGGGCCGGTCCAGCAGCGCCAGGTAATAACCGCGACTTTGAGTGCCGGCCAGGCTGTCGCCGGCGAGACAGCGCGCCAGGCTTTCCTGCATGCGACCCCGCCAGCCGAGATCGACAATCGCCCAATCCTGGCGGGCTGCGCTCAGTTCATGCTGGGCGAGGTAAGCCAGCATGTCCGTGCGCAGCGTCTGAAAATGCTCGGCAGCGGCCGCTGCACCGAGGGTGTTGAGCAGGCTGTCGATCAAGGCGCTGCGGCGCTGCCAGTGTATGGCGTCGGCGCTCAGGCTGGGCCAGACCCGTAGCAGGTGCGCCAGGTCGGCGAAGCCCAATCGGCGGGCGGCCGTGTCGGCGGAAAAGGCGCCCTCATCCTCGTCGAGAATGCGTTCGAGCAAGTCGCGCGTCCAGGCATTGACCGAGGGCGCGAACCAGGCGCGGCGCGAGGCATGCAGGTAGTGGAGTTCGATTCCCGGGGCGTGACCGGCGGCTTGCAGGCGCTGCGCAATGTCGCAGAGGATTTGACCGTCGCGGGCGAGAAAATGGAGATGGCGCAGGCCGCGCTGCTGCGCATCCTGAAGTAGCCAGCGCACATAGCACACCAGGAAAGGGCCGGCGTGGCAGGCGCCCAGATCGGCCACCGCCCGGCGATCTGCGCTGGGCTGGCGGACGGCATTATCGGCGGCGCACTGGCGAATGGCCGCACTCAGCCCGGGCCACAGGGCGCTCGGGCCCAAGTGGCGTGCGATCCGGCGCAGGCTGCGTTCGCGGGCGGGGTGGTCGGCGTTCATGAGGATTCCCGCCGCACCTTGCGCACGAGGTTAAGCAGCAGGGTGTAGGTGCTGCGGCGCAGCGGTCCCATGGTGCGTAAGGGGCTGCTGTGCGGTGCTTCGTCGATTTCGGCGAGGAAACGGTGCAGTTTGGCGCGCGCCTGCGACGAGTAGGGGACGCGCATGAAATTGCCCAGCGTCGGCAGCTCCGCCTCGGAAAAATAGCCCTGCTGCCCGAAGTGGTCGCCGGGGGTTTCGCTGATCACGATCTGCTCGGGCGCGAAGGCAAAGGGCGAGTGGCTGGCGATGCGGCGGGCCGGCTCATCCAGTTCATCTGCGGTCAACGCATAGGTTTCGGCAAATTCCTGCCAGGTATCGAGGGCGAAAAGCATGCCCCGCTGCACGGCGGCGGCCGCGCCGGCGCGCTGGGGGTCCAGGACGCAGGGTGAGGCGAAGAGCTGCTGCCAGTCGCCCCACGTGTCGTGGCGGGGAGCGCAATAAGGCTGGGCGGGATTCAAATCGTCGGGGCCAAGGGCGGCGTGCGCCAGTGTGATCCGCAAGGTGCCGGGCAACTCCGTTTCCGTGCTGACGCATTCGGGCAGGGTGAGGCCGGCAAAACGGTTATCGGGAAACAGGCGGCCGAAGCCGAGACGGAGCAGGCTGCTGTCGGTAGCAAAGGTGATGCGTGCGGCACCGCGGGTCAGCGCGGTTTGGGCGATGCGCAGGCAGCAGGCCAGCAAGAGCACGACCGCCTGCCGGCCAATTTCTTCGTGGTGGCTGACGGGGTCTTCTGCGGGCCGGTTGTTTTTCGCCTTGGCGAGATTGCGGGCCGTCAAGGTATCCAGATGGCGTAACAGATTGCCACGCTCCAGAAAAAGCCGTTCCTGGATCTGGCGGCGGGCGGTTTCGCGGGCCGGTCGGTAAAGGACGGATTGCATGCCAGCACGGCGGGCATTGGCGAAATCGGCATGCGGATGGTCACCGATGTGCAGATGGTTGGCCGGGATGACGCCCAGCGTCTGGTGTACATGGGCGAAGAGGCGGCCACTGTTCTTGTTGCGGCGGTGATCGCAGGAGCAGAAGCCGCGCGTGAAGTAGTGCCCAAGCCCCTTGTCGTGGAGCAGCTGGTGAATGCGGGCCTGATCGATGTAGAAGTCGGAAATGAAGACCCGCTGCCGTGCACCGTAGGCCTCGATCAGCGCGGCGATGTCCGGGTCAGGGTAACTGTGGGCAAATTCCGCCTTGAGTTCGTGGCTCACCAGTGCCTCGACCAGCGCAGGTACGGCGGCAGCGTCGGTCAGCACGCTGCCCAGCCAGGCGGTAAACAGTTCGTTGATCGTGTATTCGTCGTCGTCGCCGGCCCGGTGGGCCGCCTGCGCCAGCGCGTCTTCGTGGCGCTGGCGTTCGTGGAACAGTTGCCAGTGTGTGG
>JAKLLI010000043.1:1029-11020 GCA_023150195.1 Azonexus sp. | reverse complement strand
CTGTTGGGCAGCGGCAGTCGCTTGTTCGGTCAGTGTGGCTTGTTGGCGGCTCAGTTCTCGCAGCCGGGTTGCCAGCACCGTCAGCCCTTGCCAGTGCGCCAGCCCCGTTTGGGCTTGCTGCCAATGCTGGCGCAATTCGGGCAGGGTATGGCCGGCGAGACGGGCCTGCTGGGCGGCTTGTAGCGGGATCAAGGCCTGATCTGCCACGGTTTTTGCACTTTGGGCCGTGTCGACCGCAAGACGGTGGCTTGCGATGTCCTGCTTGATGGCATTCAGCCGCTTTTGGGTGGCGTCGCTGCGCTGGTGTAACTCGGCAATTTCCTTGCTCAGGCGGCTGCGGTAGGCGAATTGTTCGCGCCAGCCACCCAGTTGCTCACCGAGGCGAGCGTGTTGGGGATGGGCGTGAAAGTGCTGGTCGAGTTGGGCGATTTCCTGGTTCAGCACCGCATGGGTTTTCTCGCTGTCTGCCGCCAGCTGGGCGCTGCTTTGTCGGGCGCTCGCGTGGGCGGCCAGAAGCGCCGTCTCCAGCGCCTGGCGGCGGGTTTGCAGACTCAGGCGTTCCTGCTGGCTGCGGGTGTAAGCCGCGTCTGCATCTTGCCATCGCGCATGCAGCGGCTTGAGGGCTTCTGCCGGCAGACTGTCGGCCAGGCGCTGCAAATCGCTGGCGGCGTCTTGCCACGCCTGCTCGGCACGACGCTGACTTGCCTCGGCATCTCGAAGCTCCTGCGCCATCCGGCTGACGTCCTGCTGCCATTTTTGCTGAACTTGCAGGCCTTGCTCGCGTTGCTGGCAGACCTTCAGTTCGCCCTCAATTCGGGCGATGTCGGCCTGCATGGCCTCGCGCCGGTCGGGTGCCAGCAAAGTCACGCCTTCGGCTTTGGCCTTCAGTTGCGCAAGTTGCTGGCGGACATCGCGCGCCTTTTCGAAGACCTGGCGCGAGATTTCCCCATAGATTTCGCTGCCCGTCAGTTGTTCGAGCAAATCCGCCCGATCGTTGGCGCTGGCATTCAGGAAGGCGGCGAATCCGCCCTGGGCCAGCAGCATGGATTTGGTAAAGCGCTCGAAACTGAGGCCGGTAATGGCTGCAATGCGCTCCAGTTTTTCCTTGGCCTGGCTCGCCAGAATGGTGCCTTCGGCGTCCGCCAGTTCAACACGCGGCGCCTGCAAGGCCCCATCCGTTTTTTCGCGGGCGCGGCGCTGGCTCCAGAAGGCGCGATAGCGCTTGCCTTTGACCTCGAATTCAACTTCCGAGAGGCAATCCGCCGTGTGCCGCGTCATGATGTCGTTGTCACTGGCCGAAATCTTGTCCAGCCGTGGTGTTTGGTGATACAGCGCGAGACAGATCGCATCCAGCAGCGTGGATTTGCCGGCGCCGGTCGGCCCGGTGATGGCAAACAGGCCATTGCCGGCAAAGGGCGGGGCGGTAAAGTCCACCGCCCACTCACCTTTCAGGGAGTTCAGGTTTTTCAGCCGCAGCCGCAGGATTTTCATGCCTGAACCTCGTCCAGTCCGGCAAGCACCTGACGGAAGCGCTCGCCGAGCGCCGCCTGCAAGGGTTCGTCCAGCGTTTCCTGCGCCAGCCGCCGCGCAAACACGTCCTCGGGGCTCAGTTCGTCCAGCATTTCTCCCGCTTGCTCGGCGTTGACCGTGGCTGTCTGTTGGCGCGCCTTGCGAATGCGCAGTACCTCAACCGGCCAGCCCTCGCAGACCGCCTGCACGCGGGCGGGCAAGTCGGCGAGATACTCGTCTTCGGTGATCGTGATTTCCAGCCACACGGGTTTGCCGTTCTCCGATTGCGCGGCAGCGCTGCCAATGGCCGCCGGCAGTCCGGCAAGCGACGACGCGAAGGCCGCCAGCGGCTGAAAGCGGGGCACCGGCAGGGCGGTGATGCCTTGCAGACCCTCAGTGCCCAGATCGACCAGCAGCATTTCCTTGGCTTGCTTGGCCTCGTCAAAACTCAGCGGCAGCGGCGAGCCGCTGTAGCGGATATGGGGCAGGCCGCCCACGGTCTGCGGTCGATGGATATGGCCGAGCGCGATGTAATCGGCGGGCGGAAACGCCTTGGCCGGAAAGGCATCCAGCGAGCCAACGTAAATCTCCCGGACCGATTCGCTGCTGCTCGCGCCCACCGTGGTCAGGTGGCCGGTCGCAACGATGGGCAACCGAACCCCGGTTTCCGCCAGCAGCGTATCGCGCCGGACCAGCGCTTGCGTATGAAGGCTGGCGTAATGCGCGGCAATTGCTTGTTGCAGGCCAAGCTGCTTGTCATCCGCACTTTGCCCGGCCTGACTGCGCAGCACATCGCGCGGACGGATGAAGGGGACGGCACACACTACGCAGCCGGCGCTGCCGTCGCGCCGGGGGAGTACCAGAATTTGCTGTACGGGATCATCCGCACCCGGCACCACCCTGGCACCCAGACTGGCCAGGAGATCCCGGCTTTCGCTCAATACCGCCACGGAATCGTGATTGCCGCCCAGCAACACCAGCGCCACACCGGCCTGATGCAGGCGCAGCACCAGCTGGTTGTACAACTCGCGGGCGTAGGAGGGCGGGGTGCCCGTGTCGAACAGATCGCCAGCAATCAACACCGCATCCACCGCGTATTCATCCACCGCCCCCAGCAACCAGTCGATCAGCGCCAGATGCTCGGCCTGCCGGCTCTTGCCCATGAAATGCTGGCCAAGGTGCCAGTCGGAGGTATGTAGGAGACGCATGCGGTCGACGGTGGAAAAAACGCGATTTTAAGGAGTTTGAGCGACGTCTGCGGAATTTCGGCTGCATTAAGCGCCTGATCGCTGCGCGGCTGAGCATGAAATTTCTGACAGGCTCTCTGACAGGCTCTCGGTGCGATGACCACTTGCGATCAGGCTGCACCCGGCCACAAGCGGCCTTTCGAAGATGCTGCCAGAAAGCTGCCGTAGCGCCTCTCAGACCCGTTCGGCATATTGCTTTGTTATACTGACCGCAATAACGCTAATCCACTGACAACAATGCGATTTGAGCAGCCAATCCCACGTCAACAATATCTATTGCTATACGGACCCATGCGTCCGTGTAAACACTGTTAGCCATCTCACTGAGGTTGCAATATGCGACTTATTTCCGTTGCCCTTGTAGTGCTCTTGATTTCCGGGTGCACATCTGTGCCAACTCAGAATTACTCACATCTCCAAGACCCAGATAATAATGATCCGGCAATGGCTGTATTTCTAGCTTGGTATCAATCACTGGTGGTATTTGATGAGGATACCTTTTCAAAGCTAACGTACTGGGAGCCAACAATGCAAGAGATGGTTTGGCAAATGGGCATGCGTCATCGCATAACGATGCCCTATGCAATAAAAATCACTGAACCAAGGAGAAACCTGAATGACTCTGTTTCATTTACGGCTTTAGGGTGCAGAAACGGCCAATGGTTAGCAAACAAAATTGTTATGACAACCACCAAGGGAATATGGCAAGTCGTTAGCGGTGATTGGAAACGACCTACTATGATTCCCAATAGTGAATGTCCACAATAGGCCAAATGGCTAACGATTAAGGTTAGATCGTGCGCAGCCACGATCTGAACCGGTTGTTGAACAAGCCCGGTTCGGAATTCCCTGCAAATAGCTTTTTGATTTCCTGCCCGAAGATGGGCGGGTTGCCCGATTCGCGGATCGGGTGATGCCGGTATCAGCGCTCGGGGGGCTGATTCGGCAAATTCGGCGGTCGACACCCGGTTTGGGTGTGATTTCAGGCCGAGCGCTGCCGTGGCGCCGGGCGGCGCACCTCAGAGGCGGTCTCCCCCGGCGCTTCACCTATAATTCGCCCCTTCCCAGCTGGCGGGGCTTGCCCTGATCGTCCGTCCGAGTTTTACCTTTGTCCCCCATTCCATGCAAACCGCCCGCCTAATGCTTCCCCTCCGCTGTTGTCTCGTTGGCGCTGACATCGGCGTTGGCGCAAAGCTGGCACGCGTGCCATGAATGCTGATGATCCCTACGAGGTGCTCGGCGTTGCCCGGGATGCCGGACCCGCCGAATGGAAGCGCGCTTACCGCAGGCTGGCCATGCGCTGGCATCCGGATCGTAACGATCATCCCGAGGCCACCGAGCGTTTCAAGGTTATTAATGCCGCCTACGAATTGATGCTCAATGGTGGGGCTGAGCAGGCCGCTTCGTCCGATAGCGCTGACGAGGCGGCTGCAGCGTCGGAGCCGCCGGCCACAGAGGCAGAGGACAGCGTGGCCCGAGCAGCCGACATCCGGCTCAATCTGGAGGTCAGCCTCGAAGACGCGGCGGCGGGTTGCCGCAAGACCCTGCGTGTGACGCGCGGTACGGTTTGCCCGACCTGCGACGGCAGTGGCGAGGCCGGGTTGGCGCGCACGTATTTCTGCAAGGCTTGCCACGGGAGTGGGCGCGTTCACGACGCAGATCGGCAGTTGATGAAATGTGAGGCCTGCGAAGGCCGGGGGCTGTTCCGTGAGCGCATCTGCCCGGATTGCAGCGGCCAGGGCCGGCAACTGGACGAGGTTAGCCTGAGCGTGACCGTCCCGCCCGGCATGCTGCCCGGCGACGAGCTACGGCTGCTTGGGCAGGGCGAACCGGGTCACGACGAACTGCAGGCCGGTAACCTTTACCTGACGCTGATCATCGGTTCGCACCCGCTTTACCAACTGCAGGGCCGCGACCTGCATTGCCGGATGCCGGTCAGCGCGCTGGCGATGATCGCCGGCGCGGAGATCGATCTACCCTCACTCAATGGCAGGTTTGCCCATCCGCTGGTGGCCGGTCCTGCCGAGCCGCGGACCCTGCGGCTGCCCGGTAAAGGCTATCCGGGGCGGGGCAGAAGCGAGGCCGGTGATCTGGTGATCGAACTGGAACCCATCTTTCCGAAAGCGCTGGATGCCCGGCAGCGCAAGCTGCTGCTTCAGGCCAACGCCGCCTTGATGGAAAAGACGGCGGAAGCACTGCCCGAAATTGCCGAGTGGCGAGCGCGCTACGCGCCCGATTGAAGGGACTGGCACTGCTTTTGCATTCCCCCGGTCAACGTTGATGGGGAGTGAACAATGAAACAACCCGGTTTTTTCTGTATTTCGGCCGCCGAGGCGCTGGCGCGTTGCACCACACAACCGGCACCGGTGGTCTTTGATGTGCGTGATATGGCCTCTTATCAACGGGGCCACCTGGAGGGCGCCGCGCACTTGTCCGAGGACAGGCTCATGGCCTGGATGAAGCGTTTGCCCAAGGATGCGCCGGTCGTTCTCTATTGTTATCACGGCAACGCCAGCAAGATTTTTGCGCAGATGTTCGTCGATTTTCGGTATGCCGAGGTGTACAGCGTCGATGGCGGTTACGAGGCGCTGCGCCTGTTGATCGGGCAGCCATGAACGCGGGGCATGTCGAGCGCTGGCTGGCCACCCAGCCATTGAGCCCGGACGACATCGATTGCGTGATTGCCGTGATGCTCAAGATTCTGGACGGCAAGTGCAAGATGCCGCCCGTGGAAAAGCAGGTGATGGCCGCCCTTTACGATGCGGTGTCGAATCGGCCCGGACAACGTTTCGGAAGCACCTATCGGGCCTTGATTGCCGAAAGCCGTATGGCTACCGACGAGGCGAAACGGCTGCAAATTTACGAGCTGCGCGTGCTGGCAGAAACCGAGATTTCCCGCCCGGTCATGAAAGCATTCAAGGCCAGGATACGGGCGACGGGGTTGGTGGGTGAACCGCCTTTCGGGATGGTGGAAGACTGAAGCGGGATCAACGGCCGTCGTTTTTCCACGCACATCCCGGTCGGTGAAAAAAATGGCGACATCAAATGATGATGTCGCCAAATTGTTTTCGTGAACTGAATGACGCTCGCTTGGCTTAGTGAGCTGGCACGCCGTCTTTCAGGTACATCGGTGAGCGGGGGCCATACAGAATGCCGTTCCCCATGGGCTGTCCGGCTGTTAACAGGCGGTAACTCGCGCGGCCAGCCATCAGATGTCCCTGACTGCTGATGGTTTCCACGATCTGGCGGATGGCGGCCTTGATGAGCATGCCGACCAAGCCGCCGTTATTGCTATCGCCTTCGGCGCTGGAGGCCGTTGCCGATCCGGACCAGAGCGTTGCGCCGTTGCGCAAGTCCACCAATTTTGCGGTTACGGTGACTCGGGTTTCACTGGAGATCACCATGTACTTGGTGCCGTACTGCGTGACATCAAGATACAGGGCGGAATCTGCGCCGAAAATTTCCCGAAGTTTTGTGATGGACACCGCGTGGATATCGGCCGGAGAGGTCAGTCCGTTCTGCTTGAAGGTTTCGTCGACCAGCGTGACCGGATAGACGTAATACCCGGACTCAGCCAACGGCAGCGTGGTTTGAGCCATTACGCTGTATGTGGCTTCCACATCGGGGGAACTGTTCAGCGGCGGCAGTATGAGGATGGAAGCTGGGCGCGACGCCTTGAAAGCTGCATAGTCATACGGCTTGACTGTCGCACAACCGGAGAGAAACAGTCCTGCGAGGGTCAGCGCTGCGATGCGGAGAATGGATTGGTATTTGGCTTTCATTGCGCACTACCCTGCGGTTTCGATTGTTTTTTCAACAAGAAATCGACATAGACCGAACTCTCTGGAAACTGCTGGCGTTCCGCCAGAAGATTTTGCTCTAACAAGTCGGTTCGGCCGGTAAGCCCGTAAAGCAGGCCCATATGGGCTTTCAGTCCGGGGGGCACGGGACGTCCGGCGGCTTTGGCTTCTTCCTGAATTTTGAGGAGTTCCTGAATGCCTTCTTCCGGGCCTTTTTGGCCCTTGAAATAGGCATATTGTTGAGCCTGAAAACTCCCCCAGTGGTAGAGGGGCTGCGGGCGGCTAGCGCAGCCCGACAGTGCGCTGCTGGCGAGCGCGAGCGCGGCCAGCGTAGTGATATATCGGCGAATCATGGCGAGTGACCGTATTAGTTGCCGGGACGCCAGGCACCGGCTTCGATACCATTCACCAGACCATCAACGGCTTGGCGAATCGCCAAATCGAGGACCTTGCCGTTCAGGGTGGAGTCGTAGCTGGCCGTGCCTCCAAAGCCGATCACTTCACGATTGGAAAGGGAATACTCGCCCGCACCAGCGGCGGAATAGACCACTTCTGAGGTCTGAACGTCTACAACGTTAAGCGCCACCTTTGCGTAGGCTATTTGTTGCTTTCCGCGACCGAGAATGCCGAACAATTGATGATCACCCACTTCCTTGCGGCCAAATTCGGTGACGTCACCCGTGACCACATAGCGGGCGCCCTTCAGGGTTTGTTGCTTTTTCGAAATTTCCGCTTCCTGCTTGATTTCGGTCATGTTTTCGCGGTCGAGCACGGAGAAGCGGTTGGTTTGCTGAAGATGTGAGATCAGGATGGTTTTTGCCTGGCTGCCCAGACGGTCGTTGCCATCGGTAAAGACGCCACGCATGAAACTGGAGCGGTTATCAAACTTGCCCACCGAGATGGCATGGCGGGCGCCGGCATATGGACGGGACGCGGCGGCGGTTTGCTGGGTAACCAGCGTACGTGAGTCTTCAGTGGCGCATCCTGAAAGTGCGGCGACCAGCATGGCTGCGCAGGCACACGTAGCGAATTTGAGGGTGTTCAATCGGTTCTCCCCGTTTGTTGGCGTTGGATTGTGGCCATGTCCACGATATGGACATGCGAAAAAACCCGATTGTATTATCCGTTGGGAATTATGTATATGGCTTCAACCGATGCGGCACAAGGAATAGCGTCGGATTGAGATCGGTTTTTCAGGGGCGGAGTGGGGGCTCATGTGCCGCAAAAAGTCTGGTAACTCGCCGTGACGTCCGCCGGGGCAGGCTCGGTGTAGGGCAGGTGTTGCGGGTTGGCGTCGAAGGGGGATTGGATGGCCTTGAGCAGGTGTTCGAAAGGCGCCATGTCGTTACGGTCGACGGCAGCCTCAAGGGCAATTTCCACCTGATGGTTGCGCGGGATGAGCCAGGGGTTGGCGTGGTTCATGGCGTCGAGCAGGGCCGGATTGCGTTCGGGCTGGCGGGCTTGCCAGCGGTGTTGCCAGTCGTGGAAGTCGCTGCCGACGGCCAGCAGGGGATTGTCAGGCGCGACGAGTTCGCCAGCGGCCAGGGTGTTCAGGGTGCGGAAACTGAGCGTGAAATCCCGTCGACCGCGCTGCAGGCAGGTCAGGAAGTCGTCGGCCAGCTGGTGGTCGGCGGCAGGGTCGCCGCGGTCGTCAAGGCCGAGTTTGGCGCGCATCACGGTCAACCAGTGCTGCTGGTGGATTTCCGGGAAGGCATCGATGACGGCGGTGGCATCTGCGATGGCCTTTTCCATGTCGGTGTCGATCAGGGGGAGCAGGGTTTCGGCGAAGCGGGCGAGGTTCCATTGCGCCATGGCCGCCTGCCGCCCGTAGGCGTAGCGCCCCTGGGCGTCGATGGAACTGAAGACGGTGCGTGGGTGATAGCTTTCGAGAAAGGCGCAGGGGCCGTAATCGATGGTTTCGCCGGAGAGGGCCATGTTGTCCGTATTCATCACGCCATGAATGAAGCCAACACCCAGCCAGCGGGCGACTAGCGCGGCCTGGCGTTTGGCGACGGCTTCGAGTAGTGCGAGGTAGGGGTGCGGATGTTCAGCCAGATCCGGGTCGTGGCGGGCAATGACGTAATCGGCGAGGCGCTTGAGGTCGTCGGTATGGCGATGCGCGGCGACAAATTCGAATGTGCCCACCCGCACATGGCTGGCCGCGACGCGGGTCAGGATGGCGCCGGGCAGGGCGCGCTCGCGGCGCACCATTTCACCCGTCGCCACCACCGCTAACGCACGGGTCGTCGGGATGCCCAAGGCGTGCATGGTTTCACCGATCAGATACTCGCGCAGTGCCGGGCCGAGAGCGCATTTGCCGTCACCCCGACGCGAAAACGGGGTTTGGCCCGAGCCCTTGAACGCGATGTCGCGGCGCTGGCCGTGGCGGTTGATGACTTCGCCCAGCAGCAGGGCGCGCCCATCGCCCAGTTGCGGGGAAAAGCCGCCGAACTGGTGGCCGGCATAGGCTTGGGCCACGGGGTCGGCGCCTTCCGGGAGGGCGTTGCCGGCGAACAGGGCGACACCTTCCGGTGAGGACAGCGCCGCCGGGTCTGCGCCCAGCGTTTGCGCCAAGTCGGCGTTCAGCCTGAGCAGTTGGGGGCGGGGCGATGGGCTGGGCTGCCAGCGCACGCAGAGCGTTTCCAGATCGCGAACGTAGCTGTTGTCGAAGGTGAACGGGTGAAAGGCAGCGGGCATGGTGGTTTTTCCGACAATGGGCGCGTTGACCGCAAAAGACGGCGGGGGTTCAGCAATCGCTGTGCCACGCCTTAGCCGGTGATCAGGCGCAGCGCGGTCAACGTGAAAATGCTGGCAAAAACCAGTTTGGGCAGGATGCGGATCAGCGGATGGCGGGCCGGGCGCTGGCTGATGTGCACGGCCAGCCCGGTGTAGAGCGCATCAAAGGCCAGACCCAGCAGCACCAGAATGCTACCCAGCCTCAGGTACTGCGGCCAAAGCTCACCCTCCCCGGGATGGATGAACTGAGGCAGAAGCAGGGCAGTGAACAGAAAGGCCTTGGGGTTGAGCAGGTTGGTCAGGAAACCCCGCGCGAAGGGCGGAAGTCCATTGGGTGAAGGCGCGGCGTGGGTGTCACTTGCGGACTTGAACAGGCTTTGAACGACGCCCCAGGTCAACCAGAGCAGATAGGCGGCACCCAGCCAGCGCACGGCGACAAACAGGGACGGAAAACGCTGGAAGGCGGCAGCCAGCCCGAGGCCTGCAGCACTCACGTGCAGACTGCGCGACAAGGCGAGTCCGAGCGCCGTCTGCAGACCACCCCGCCAGCCGCGCTGCGCGGATTGCTGCATGACCATCGCCATATCTGCGCCGGGCAGGATATAGACGGCAATCAAGGCAGCGATGTAGAGCCAGAGCGTACTGTTGGCCGGCATGGGATCAGAATTCGGGTGCGAGACAGAAAGAAACCGCATGGTG
>JAKLLI010000043.1:0-1007 GCA_023150195.1 Azonexus sp. | reverse complement strand
TGTTTCTTTAAATGGGCAATATTCGGTGAGATATTTCTTTGGTTGATCGAAATGAGGAAAAATATTTCATTTTCAGGGTTGGATGAAACGGATCTGGCTATTTTGCGGGCTGTTCAGTCGGATGCGCGCGTCCCCAATGCCAGGCTGGCGGAACTGGTATCGCTCAGCGAAACCCCGTGTTGGCGCCGACTGAAGCGGCTGGAAGCGGAAGGCTTTGTACGTGAGCACGTGGCACTGCTGGACCGTGAAAAAATCGGGTTTGGCGTGCTGGCATTTGCTCAGGTGAGCTTTGGGGATCACGCGGGGGAGGCGCCGGAACGTTTCGAACAGGCCGTCAAGGCCATCCCGCAGATTCTGGCTTGCCACAACACCACGGGCGATTTCGATTACCTGCTGCAAATTGTCGCGACCGATCTGACGGCTTACGGCGAGTTCGTCCGCGACGTGCTGCGCAAATTGCCCGGCGTTACGGCCATTCATTCCAATTTGTCCCTGCGGGAGGTCAAGGCCACCAGCGCCTTGCCACTCGCCTGAAAAGGCATGGCCGATTCAGCCGGTGACCGTGGTATTGGCTGCGCCGCCGGCCACGCTGGCAAAGCGTGAGGGCAGGGAGCCGGGCAGGGACCAGCCAAACAATAGTTCCTCGGCATCGGCCAGCGATGCGCCGGTCGACAGCACGTATTCCGACAAATTCGCAAAAGCGGCCAGACGAATCCAGAACAGCGTTTCCTCGTTCAGTTTGAAGTCCATGGCATGGCTCCTTGATCGTGGTGCGACACGTGTTGTTCAGCAAGTTTCGTACCGCATTTGGGGGCCTTGCCGGGGGTGAAAACGGTACTGAATGGCACCTGTCTGGTGCAACGCGAGGGGCTCACGGTTTTTCGGGCCATTTGGCGGTGCGTTTCTGCGGGTGTGACGATTCAGGCGGCATCTGTCAATTTTGACGGACAGAATTGGCAAGAGATGGGTGTGTGGGTGCCAGAAAGGCACAGCATTGCCTTCGCTGA
>JAKLLI010000042.1 GCA_023150195.1 Azonexus sp. | reverse complement strand
CTCAGGGCTGGCTGCAGGCGGTCGCGCACCCGCATCCGATCCGGCTACAAGACATCGAAACCGTCGACGACCAAAAAGCACGCATCGTTGCCAATACCGCCCAGTTCGTGGCCGGTCGCGGGGCGAACAATGTGCTGCTAACCGGTGCGCGGGGTTGCGGCAAATCGTCGCTGGTCAAGGCGGTATTCAATGCCTATGTCGCGCAAGGCTTGCGCCTGATCGAGGTCGACAAGCACGATCTGGTGGATTTGCCCGACATTGTCGACCTGCTCGACGGTCGACCGGAGAAATTCATCATTTTCTGCGACGACCTTTCGTTTGACGCGGGCGAAACGGCTTACAAGGCGCTCAAATCCGTGCTTGACGGCTCGGTGGCCGCACCGCCGGACAATGTGCTGATCTACGCCACCTCGAACCGCCGCCACCTGATGCCCGAATATTTTTCGGAAAACCTGGAAACCGTGCGCGTGGACGACGAAATCCACCCCGGCGAAGCGATTGAAGAAAAAATCTCCCTCTCGGAACGTTTCGGCCTGTGGATTTCCTTCTACCCCTTCTCGCAGAACGATTACCTCGCGGTGTTTGCCCACTGGGCCGGCGTCTTTGGCCTGAGCAGTGACTGTATTGCCAGCCACGAACGCGAAGCGCTCAACTGGGCCTTGAGCCGCGGCTCACGCTCGGGCCGGGTGGCGTGGCAATTCGCCCGCGACCTGGCGGGACGACTGGCCGGTGAGGCAGCGGCGCAATGACGCCGATTGTTGAAGTCGCCGCCGCCGTCATGCTGCGCGACGGCGGACGCCGCTTTTTGCTGGCCCAGCGCCCACCCGGCAAGGTCTACGCAGGCTATTGGGAATTTCCCGGCGGCAAGCTGGAGGCCGGAGAAAGCGTGCGCGATGCGCTGGTGCGAGAACTCTACGAAGAACTGGGCATTACCGTCACCGCCTGTTCGCCCTGGCTGACACGGCAGTTCACCTATCCGCATGCGACGGTGCGCCTCAATTTTTGGCGTGTGACGGCGTGGACCGGCGAAATCGGCATCACCGCGCCGCTCGAACATTCGGCGGTCAACTGGCAAGCCTGTACCGAGGCGGCACAGGTCAGCCCCATTCTGCCCGCCAATTTCCCCATTCTGAAAGCCCTCTCACTGCCCGAATCCATGGCGATCACGAACGCCGAGGCCAAGGGCGTCGAGCACGAACTTGAACGTGTGAAAACGGCCCTGAACAAGGGCCTGCGCCTGGTGCAGCTGCGCGACAAAGGTCTGCCGGCAGCCACCAGAAAAGCCTTTGGCATGGCGCTCAGGCAACAGTGCACCAACCACGGTGCCCTGCTGATGGTGAATGGCGACGCACAACTCGCCCATGAATTGAGCGCAGACGGTCTGCATGTGACGGCCACACAGTTGGCTGAACTGGCGCAACGTCCAGACTTTGCCTGGGTGGGCGCCTCCTGTCACACAACGGAAGAAATCGCCCGCGCAGGCGAACTGGCGCTCGACTACACCCTGCTCGGGCCGGTCCTGCCCACCCCCACGCATCCGGAACAACGCGGCCTCGGCTGGTCGGGATTTGCCCAGGCCTGTGCGGGCAACACGCTACCGGTGTTCGCGCTCGGCGGCCAGACACCCGCGATGTTGCCCACTGCGCAAGAGCATGGCGCACATGGGATCGCGCTGATGCGCGGCTGGTGATGGAACGGTCGGGCGAATGACCGATCAGTTGCCTGAGGGATCCAGATCCGGCACAAGGGGATTGCCGGCTTCATCGGTCAACGCGCCGGGAATGGCATAACTGCCGCTCGCCCACGCGCCCAGATCAATCTGTTTGCAACGCTCGGAGCAGAAGGGGCGATAGCGGTTTTCCGGGCCCCAGAGGGCATCGCGACCGCATTGCGGACAGCGCACCTTGCGTACTTTCGGGGATTCGCTCACAGGTTGCAGAAGGTCAGCTCAAACGCCACATCGCGATCACAGCCCTTGGCCTTGATCTCGCCAGCCGGCGGCTTGGTGAAGCGGATGTTGAGGAAATACTTGTTGGCGCTGACTTCCGGGATGGCTGCCTCTTCGCGTTTAACCGCAACACGCACCATCTGCGCCGAGGTGCCGCCCAGATTCAGCTGAAACTGACCGAGCACGGCGGCGTATTGCTTGGGACGGCCACTGGCGCGCAGCAAGCGCAGCACGATGGCCGAGGCGTCACGCAGTGCCAGGAGTGGGCGACTCCAGGCGTCGATGGCGTCGCGCCGACTTTCCGGGCTGCGATTCAACCACCAGTGATACGAAGGCAGATCAAATTCGCAGACACCGCCGGGGATGGCGGCCCGGCTCTTGATGCCCATCAGCCAATCGTTATCACGCAGGTACTGTCCCATCTTGCCGGACATGGCGAGCAAGGCGGCAGACGCCTGCTCGATTTCATACAGCGCGCCGGACAGGGCTTCTTCGGAGATTTCAGGGTTATTGCGGAAGGCCAGCAGCGTTTGACGCTGACGTTCCAGTTCCTGAATCAGATCCATCTTGAGATCGGCACGGCCGGCCACTTCCAGAATTTCGAACAGCGTCAACAAGGCCGCATGGTGTTCGTGCGCCCCTTCAGAGCGAACGAAATACGCTGTTTTCTCGAAGAGGTCTTCAAGTCGCAGCAGCGTCCGGATGCGCTCGTTAAACGGGTACTCGTAGATGATCACGAACAGGGTCCAAATTCAGGAAAATTTCGTGAATTCTGAGCGATTTGCGAGCAAATCTCAACAGCTTGCTTTAAGTTTTTCCGCAGCCAGCCCGAGATACTTGCGATGCAGACGGTAGACCTGCAAATCGATCAGATCGGTTTCCCCATCATTGAGCAGCACATCATCGGCCGCTGCCAGTCGCGCACCGCGACTGGCCTGCGCAGCCATGATCGCCTCGACCTGCTGCGCGGCCAGGCCGTTACGTGCCATCACTCGCTGCACCTGCAGGGATTCCGGGCAATCGACAACCAGAATCCGGTCGCACTGTTCCCGATAGGCGCCGGTTTCGACCAGCAAGGGGACAGCCAGCAACACATACGGCCCGGTAGCGGCCACACATGCCGCCAGCGCCTGCGCTCGAATCAGGGGATGCAAGACCGCTTCCAGCTGGGCGCGTGCCGCCGCATCGGCAAAAACCCGTTCGCGCATGGCGGTCCGATCAAGTGCGCCCTCGGGCGTCACGATGCCCGGCCCGAAGCATGCCTGCAGTGCCGGCATGGCCTCACCGCCGGGCGCGGTCAATGCATGGGCGATAGCATCGGTGTCGACCAGCGTCGCCCCGGCGACAACAAAAGCGTCGGCCACGGTGCTCTTGCCGCTCCCGATGCCGCCGGTCAGACCAATGATCAAGGGCGTCATGCGCAGGATTGCGGGGTTTGCTTGGGCGCCAGCGTGGGCAGCACTTCGCGCAGCGCGTCCTCATATTGCGCGGGACCGCGCAGTTCCAGGCCTACCGTGCCGGTCGGGTCAGGCTTCAAGCCAATGCGGGCCGACTGCACGCCTTTGGTGCGCAGCGCAGCGAGGCGATCACGTGCCCCTTTTTCACTATTGAAAACGCCGAGGGAAATTGCGTAGCGATCACCATCCTCGACGATGAAGTAATCCTCGACACCAAACCGCGGCAACTCGCTCGCCTTCTTGTGTGCCGCCGCGCGGTCGGCAAAGGAGGAAATGTGCACCCACCAGCCGTTACCGTCGCCATTCGTTGCCAGCCGGGTCACCTTGAACTCGGGGAAGCGGCTGCGCACTTCGGAAAGCACGCGATCCGCCATGTCCACCGACAGCGATTTCCAGGACAGGCAGGCCAGCTCGGCAGCTTTGGGGGCCGCCGGGGCAGGCGGCGCTTCCGTCGCGGGCGCGGCCTCGGGTTCCGGCACCTTGGCAGCGTCCGGCGCTTCACCCCGGGAAACAACGCGAACACTGTCCGGGTTGACCTGCTGGTCAATCCGCAGGCCGTCCGGGCGGCTCTTGCCGCCAAACACACCGGTCCCCCAGGCATAAAAGAGCACGTTGACCAGCACCAGCAAAAATACGATGGCTTTCAATCCGTCATCCTGTTTCAATCAATAAAGGCGACCGGTCTGCTCACAGCCGACCTGAGCCGACACCCGGTTTGCAAGTCCGTCATTAAACCATGACACCCCGGGGAAGGCGACCCGCCGGCTTCCCTGTCAGCGCCACCATCGATTGCGGGCCCGGGAAAGGGTAAAGTACGCCCTCTCCGAACCCCGCTACGCATGAATACACCGCTGACCCTGACCCCGTTTCCGAGCCCATTCGCCCAAACCGGCAACATCCGGCTCACCTGGCGCTGGCTGGACGATGGCGGCTTGCAGCTGGATTACCAGGTCGACGGGTTCCCGCAGCTGCGCTTGCCAGCTGCTGGCCCGGCGCAGGCGGCGGATGGCCTGTGGCAACACACCTGTTGTGAAGCCTTTATCGCCCGCCCCGACACGTCGGCCTATCGGGAATTCAATTTCTCACCGTCTGGTGCCTGGGCGGTTTATGACTTTGCTGACTATCGGCAAGCCCGGCCTTTCCTTGCCGAAAAACCGCCGACCATCACGGTCGACCGCAGCAGCGACGGTTTTTTGCTCTCGGCGAACGTCGACCGCAGCCTGCTCCCGGGCGATGCTCCCTTACAGCTGTGCATCACCTGCGTGATCGAATTGCGCGACGACAGCAAGCAGTACTGGGCCCTTCATCATGCCGCCCCGCAGCCGGACTTTCATCAGCGTAACAGCTTCATTCTGACACTCGCCCGACCATGACCTCTTCACTCCAGTTCGGCATTGACCGCCTGCTTGCCGATCCAACCCTGCGTGCGCCCCTTGCCGGACGCCGCCTCGCCCTGCTCGCCCATCCGGCCTCGGTCACCGCCGATCTGACCCACAGCCTGGATGCGCTGGCCGCCCTGCCCGATCTCAAGCTGACCGCCGCCTTCGGCCCGCAGCACGGCATCAAGGGCGACAAGCAGGACAACATGGTGGAATCCCCGGATTTTGTCGATCCGCAATTCGGCATTCCGATTTTTAGTCTCTACGGCGAGGTTCGCCGGCCCACCGACGCGATGATGGACAGCTTCGATGTCCTGCTGGTGGACCTTCAGGATCTGGGCTGCCGCATCTACACCTTCATCACCACCTTGCGCTACGTGCTGGAAGCCGCGGCCCGTCATGGCAAATCGGTATGGGTGCTGGACCGCCCCAATCCGGCTGGCCGCCCGGTGGAAGGGCTGACCTTGCGCGCCGGCTGGGAAAGCTTTGTCGGCGCCGGACCAATGCCGATGCGTCACGGCCTGACCATGGGTGAGCTCGGCCACTGGTTCATCGCCACGCTGGGGCTGGATGTGGACTACCGCATCATTGAAATGACCGGCTGGCAGCCCGAACAGGCGCCCGGATTTGGCTGGCCCCTGGGCGAACGCACCTGGGTCAACCCCAGCCCCAACGCCCCCAATCTGTGGATGGCCCGCGCCTATGCCGGCACCGTCATGCTCGAAGGGGCAACACTCTCCGAAGGCCGAGGCACGACGCGACCGCTGGAAATTTTTGGCGCACCGGATATCGATGCCCGCGCCGTCATCGCCGACATGCAGTCGCTGGCACCGCACTGGCTGGCCGGCTGCAAATTGCGCGAAATCTGGTTTGAACCCACCTTCCACAAGCACGCCGGCAAGCTCAATCACGGCGTGCAAATTCACTGCGAAGGCCCGTACTACGACCACGCGGCCTTCCGGCCCTGGCGCATTCAGGCGCTGGCCTTCAAGGCCATCCGCCGCCGCTATCCCGACTATGCCTTGTGGCGGGACTTTGGCTACGAATACGAATTTGACCGTCTGGCCATCGACCTGATCAATGGCTCCCCACTGCTGCGGGAATGGGTGGATGCGCCCCTTTCGACACCGGACGATCTGGACGCACTGGTTTTGCCCGATGAAGCAGCGTGGACTGCAGCGCGTGAAGCCTTCCTGATCTACCGCGGATGAGCGACTTGCCTCTGCCGCAGACGGCCACGGTGGCCGTCATTTTTGCGGTGGTCTATATCGGGATGTTTCTGGGCGGCCTGCCCCGGCTCAAGCTGGATCGCAGCGGCGTCGCCCTGCTCGGCGGGATTGCCGTGGTCGGCAGCGGCGCCCTCACGACCGAAGCCGCCGCCCGCGCCGTGCATCTGCCCACCGTGCTCTTGCTCTTCGCCTTCATGGTCGTCTCGGCCCAAATGCGCCTCGGCGGCTTCTATACCGCGCTGACCCGGCGCATCGGCGCCCTGCCGCTTTCCGAGAAGCCGCTGCTCGCCGTGCTGATTGCCTCGGCGGGGGGGCTTTCGGCCATTTTCTCGAACGACATCGTCTGCCTCGCGATGACGCCCGTGGTCGCCCGCCTCTGCATCGAACGCGGCCTGAATCCGGCGAGCTTCCTCATCGGTCTGGCCTGCGCGGCCAATATCGGTTCCGCCGCCACCCTGATCGGCAACCCCCAGAACATGCTGATCGGCGCCATGCTGCAGTTGTCCTTCAGCGACTATCTGATCCACGCCCTGCCGCCGGTTGTGCTCTCACTGACCGCGCTCTGGGCCTGGCTGGCCTTTGTTCCGGCACCGGCACTCACCCTGCCGACGGCAACGGTCGACAGCGAAAAACTGCCGGATTTCGACTGCCTGCAAACGGCCAAAGGCCTGCTGATCGCAGGCGCGTTGATGGTGATTTTCCTGCTCACCGACTGGCCACGCGAAGTCGCGGCACTGGTGGGTGCCGGGGTGTTGCTGCTTTCGCGCCGCTTTCATTCCAGCCACGTCATGGGCTTTGTGGATTGGGAACTGCTGGTGCTGTTCATTGGCCTGTTTGTGGTCAATCGGGCCTTTGCGGAGACCGGGCTGGCCGCCGAGGCGGTACGCCGGGCCGCCGAGGCCGGATTTCATCTGGCCGATCAGCACACCCTGACGCTGGTCGGCGCCCTGCTCTCCAATCTGGTCTCGAACGTTCCCGCGGTAATGCTGCTCTTGCCGCATCTCCAGGGTGAGGCAGCGGGCACCCTGCTGGCGCTGGTCAGCACACTCGCCGGCAATCTGTTACTGGTCGGTTCGATCGCCAACCTGATCGTGGTCGATCTGGCGGGACGCCACGGCATTGCAATCGACTGGCGAACGCATGCACGCATCGGCATTCCGGTCACGGTGATGACGCTGCTCATCACCCTAGCGTGCGCCGGTCGACCCGCTTGATCAGTCGAAATTGCGCAGCGACAGACTCACCGACAACTGCGCCCCCAGCCAGCCCAGCACGGCGCCGATGGCACTGAGGGCCGCAATTTCCAGCCCGCCCGGCGGATGCAGGACAAAGCTGCCGCCATACAGTGCTGCCAACTCCCCGACCGGAGGGGACAAAAGCTGCATGGCACCGACCACCAGGGCCGCCCCCAGCAAGCCGCCCAAAGCGCCCTGCAAGGCGCCGAAATAGTAGAAGGGACGGCGGATAAAGGCATCGGTGGCGCCGATCATCCGCGCCAGCTCGATTTCGGCGGACTGCGCCACGACCTGCAAGCGGATCGTGCCAAAGGTGACAGCGACCAATCCGGCACCAATCAGTCCGGCCAAAGTCAGCAGGGCGAGTTTGCCCAACCGCAGGAAGGCGTCGAAACGGGCCACCCAGGCGGAATCCAGTTGTACGTGCGCGACCTTCGGCCAGGCGGCAAACTGTGCCTTGAGCTTTTCCAGATTGGCCGGCGTGCTGTCTGCCGGCTCGACGATAAAGGCATCGGGTAGCGGATTCGACGGCAAGCTGGCCACCAGATCGGCCATGCCTTCGCTTTGCTGCAGGTGTTTGAGCGCCTCATCCCGGGACACGAACCGGGTGCGCACGGTCGACAGTGCCTGCAGCCGTTTTTCAATGGCCTCCACCTCGTTCCGGCTGGCACCGTTCGCCATGAACACGCTGATCTGCTGGACGCCGGAAGCGCTATTGCCCAGTTCGCGCAGATTATCGAGCACCACATAACCCAGTGCCGGCAGGGTCAGCGTGATGCCGATGGCGAGCAGCGACAGCAGGGTATTGAAGGGGGCAGCGACAAGACGCCGCAAGGCCGCGACCATGGCCGCGCGGTGCTGGGTCAGCCAGGCATTCATACCAGTCTCCCGTGATCCAGACGCAGGACATGGGGGGCGCAACGTTCCACCCAGGCTTGATCATGGGTGGCCACCACCACGGTCACGCCGACCCGATGGAAGTCGGCAAAGATTTCCAGGATATCGGTGGCGGATTCACGATCCAGATTGGCCGTAGGCTCATCTGCGACCAGCACGGTCGGTCGGTTGACCACCGCCCGGGCAATCGCCAGCCGCTGCTGCTCGCCGCCGGAGAGGGCAATGGGCCGGGCCTTTTCGCGGGCCAGCAGGCCAACCTTGTCGAGGGCTGCCTGCGCCCGGCGGGTAGCTTCGCGGTGCGGCAGCCCGACGATTTGCAGCGGCAGCAGCACATTGTCGAGCACGCTGCGATCAAACAGCAGCTTCTGGTCCTGAAACACCATGCCGAAATGGCGGCGGACATAGGGCAGCGCACTGCGGCGCAGGGCCGACAGGTTTTGCCCATTCACCACCAGGCTGCCCGAGGTGGGCCGCTCGATGGAGGCAATCAACTTGATCAGGGTGGTCTTGCCGGCGCCGCTGTGGCCGGTGACCAGCACCATCTGCCCGGCGTCGATGACAAAGCTGGCATCGCTGACGGCCTCGTAGCCGCCGGGATAGCGTTTGCCGAGATGGCTGGCGACAATCATTCGAACAGGGCGTCGACGAAATCTTTGGCGGAGAAGGGACGCAGATCGTCGATCTGCTCGCCCACCCCGATAAAACGGATCGGCTTGGGACATTGGCGAGCAATCGCCGCCACCACGCCGCCTTTGGCGGAACCGTCGAGCTTGGTCACGACCAGCCCGCTGACCTGAATCGCCTTGTCGAAAGCCTTGACCTGCTGCAGGGCGTTTTGACCGATGTTGGCATCGAGTACGAGCAGGGTTTCGTGCGGCCCCTCGGGCACCACTTTCTGGATCACGCGGCGCACCTTGGCAATTTCTTCCATCAAGTGGAGTTGCGTCGGCAGGCGGCCGGCGGTATCGGCCAGCACGATGTCGATGCCGCGCGCCTTGGCGGCAGAAATGGCATCAAAAATGACCGCGGCCGGATCGCCGGATTCCTGGGAGATCACAGTGACATTGTTGCGTTCGCCCCAGGTTTGCAATTGCTCACGGGCTGCGGCGCGGAAAGTGTCACCTGCCGCCAGCAGCACGCTCTTGCCCTGATTCTGGAAGTATTTGGCCAGTTTACCGATGGAAGTGGTCTTACCCGCACCGTTCACCCCGGCAATCATGATCACGTAAGGCGAGTGGGTGCTTACATCCAGCGGCTGTTCAAGCGGCTGGAGAATGGTCAGCAGCGCATCGGAGAGCGCCTTCTGGATGGCCTCGGGCGTTTCCAGCTTGTCGCGTTTGGCCGCGAGCTTGAGCTGATCGAGCAGATAGGTCGTGGCTTCAAGGCCAACATCGCTGGTCAACAACAGGGTTTCAAGTTCCTCCAGCAGTTCATCGTCCACCTTGCCTCGGGAGAACAGCGACTTGAGCTTGCCCCCCAGTTGGGCGCGGGTTTTTGCCAGCCCTTTGAACAGGCGCTCACGCCAGCTGGGCGCGGCGTTTTCGGGCGCCGGCGTGGCCGGCGTGGCATCGGAAGTGGATTTTTTCAGGAAACTGAACATGGGAATTGAAGTCTCAGGCCTTGCTGACAGGCAGGCGGTCAGCCGTTAAGATGCCGCCCGGAATACTGCAAAAACAGCATCGAATTCTAGCAGAAAGCCCCCAACGCCCATGATCATGCGATACCTGCTCCCCGTTTTGCTCTCTGCCGGCCTGTCAACCGCAGCCTTGGCCAATCCGTATGAAACCACGCTCGGCAACGGCATCAAGGTCATCGTCAAGGAAGACCACCGCGCCCCAACCGCTGTCCACATGGTGTGGTACCGCATCGGCAGCATGGATGAAGTCGA
>JAKLLI010000041.1 GCA_023150195.1 Azonexus sp. | reverse complement strand
GCGGGCAGCAAACCCCAAAGAGGCCAAGAAACCGGCTGAAATCCAGTTTCGAAGGCCTGCAAAGGGAATGTGGCAGAAATTTTTGCATCGTCAGCAATGAATAGCCGAAGGCATCACGGTGTTTTTGGGTAACCTGTTAGGCCCCCGTCTTATTGAAGCAGCCAAGGCGCCGGATCAGGCACTGACGTATTACTGGAATCGGCCCGATGATCCGGATAACTACCACTACAAAAAGCTTTCCTGGGTGGTGTATGTCCCGGCCTATGACTGGTATCTCGGGGCTTCCGTCTATGCCGAAGATCTGGGTCAAAGTGGCACCTTGCTCGGTCAACGGCTGATGCTGGCGTTTTTGGTTGGTTTGCTGCTTACCACCGTTGTGCTGATGGCCTTCATCAGCCAGCTCACCCGCCCCATCTTGCGCCTGGCAAGGCTGGCGCGGCGCAATGCCGAAGAGGATTGGGTGATGTGTCCGGAAACCGGGCGCGGGGACGAGCTTGCCGAATTGTCCGATGCTTTTAACCGTATGGTCAGCGCTCAGCAGCAGCGGATCAGTGAATTGAAGGCGGGGGAAATTCGTCTGCGCAGCTTGCTGGACCAGTCGCTGGTCGGCATGTTCGTGATTCAGGGTGAACGCTTCAGTTATGTGAATCAGGTGTTTGCCGAGCTCCATGGGTTTGCCGACCCCGCCGCCCTGGTGGAGACGGTCGCCGCGACCTCGCTGATCTGCGCTGAAGACCGGCCCGTGGTGGAAGCGGATTTGCGCCAGCAACTGGCCGGCGAAATGGGGGCGGCGGAGCGCATCATCCATGTTCGCCATCGTCAGGGCCATACGCTAGAAGTCGCGGTCAGCGCCCGGGGCTGTGAATACGCCGGTGCCCCCGCGGTGATCGGGGTGGTGGTGGATGTGACGGCGCGGCAGCAGGCGGAACGTGCTGCGGCTCAGGCCTTGCAGGCTGCGGAAAATCTGTCGCGGCTGAAAAGCGAATTCATGGCTAACATGAGTCACGAACTGCGCACGCCCTTGCATGGGGTCATCGGTTTGGCCCATGTCGGCTCACGGGCGCGTGATCTGGATTCGGCGCATCGCTATTTCGGCCAGATTCTGCACGCGGCCCGGCTGTTGATGGAGATGGTCGAAAATGTGCTCGATTTTTCGCTGCTGGAAGGGCGCGTTGCCGTGGTGCAGGCGGCGGACTTTAGTCCTCAGGTACTGCTGACCGAACTGGCTGGCGTCTGGCGTACTCAGGCCGAGGCCAAGGGCTTGCAGTTTGAACTGGCGATTGCGGCGACCCTGCCAGCACAGTTGCACGGGGATGCCGCACAGGCACGCAAGGTGCTGAACAGTCTCTTGAGTAATGCCGTCAAATTTACGTCCTCGGGTACGGTGCAACTGGGTGCTGCATATGACAGCGGCTGGCTGACGGTGTCTGTGCAGGATACGGGTTTGGGCATGACGGCGGATGAAGTGGATCGCCTGTTCAATCCTTTTGCCCAGCTCGATGGCAGTGCAACACGGCATCGCGGCGGGATGGGCTTGGGGCTGGCGCTGGCCGACCGGGTCGCCAAGCTGCTGGGTGGGGAAATCGAGGTCAGCAGCGCCCCAGGCGAGGGCAGCCGCTTTATCCTGAGGCTGCCCCTGGCGCTGACTTGATCAGGTTCTGAACTTGGCGACCGTCTGGTGCAATTCGGTCGACAAGGATTGCAGGCGACGTGCTGCATCCGCCGTATGACGCACGGCCAGCGCGCTTTCTTCCGACATCTGGGCGATGGTTTCCAGTTGCCGGGCAATTTCGGTGCTGGCCATGCTTTGCTCGGAAATCGCATCGGAAATCCCGTTGACGACCACCGTCACCCGTTGGGCGCCTTCGCGAATGCGGTTGATCGATTCGCCAGCGCGACTGGCCAGTTCGACCCCGCTGCCCACTTGCGAAACACCGGCCTGCATGCTGTCGACCGCTGAGCGGGTGCCCCCCTGAATCTTCGCCACCATGCCACCGATTTCGGTGGTCGACAGGCTGGTCCTTTCGGCCAGTTTGCGCACTTCGTCGGCCACCACGGCAAAACCGCGCCCTTGTTCGCCGGCCCGTGCCGCCTCGATGGCGGCATTCAGCGCCAGCAGATTGGTCTGATCGGCAATTTCCTTGATGGTATTGACGATGGAGGTGATTTGATCGGACTGGCGGCCGAGGTCTTCCACCGTTTCCGAAGAGCGTTGCACCGCATCGGAAATCCGTCGCATTTCGGTCGCTGCGCTGTGGATCACCGTCGCGCCTTCATCGGACAATTGGCCCGCTTCCTGTGCGATGCCGTGGGCTTCGCCAGCGTTCTCCTTGACCTGATCGATGCTGACGGCCATTTCTTCGACCGACGCGGCCATTGACGATGCGGCATCGCTCTGCTGCCGGGCGCGATCGGCCACTTCTTCCGAAGCATTCAGCAATTGATCCGCCGCACTGGCCACATGCTCTGCGTTGCCAATGATGGTGGCGATCATGCTGCGCAGGGTTTCCTGCATGGTACGGATATTGGCGAGCAAGCTGCTGTCGTCGCCCGGTGCGCAATTTACCGCGGTCGACAAATCTCCAGCAGCAATTCGGCGTGCGATCGCGGATGCCTCGCTGGGCTCTCCCCCCAGCGTGCGGATGATGTTGTTGGAAAGCAAGAGCAGGGAGAGGGCAATAAAACCGCCAATCCCAAGGCCCCAAAGCGTTAACTTGATTGCTTGTTCGCGGAATTTTGCCTCGACATCATCCACATAGATCCCGGTGCCCAGAATCCATCCCCAGGGTTCATACGCTTTCACATACGAGAGCTTGGGTTGAGGGGCATCGAATCCCGGCTTGTTCCAAAGGTAATCGACGAAGCCCGCGCCCTGTTGTTTGACGACGTTGACAAATTCAAAAAAAAAGAAACTTGCCCCTTGCATCCTTGTTGCTGCTCAGATCCTGACCTTGAAGTTCGGGGCGAATGGGATGCATGACCATCTTCGGATGCAAATCATTGATCCAGAAATACTCCGACGTGTCATAGCGTGTGGCCTGCAGGGCATCCTTGGCCAGCGCTTGCGCATCCTCCAGCGTCAGTTTGCCGTCCCTGGCTTGCCGATTGTAGAAATCGATCTGGGAAATCCCCGCCTCAACAAGGTTGCGCAGCTTTTCCTTGCGGTCGTTGAGCAGTTGTTCCCGGTTATTGATCAGCACGACGGCGAACAGAGCCATCAGGGCAAGGATGGTGGCGAGTGTCATCGCCAGCAGTTTTCCGCGCAGGCTGAGTCCATTCGGGTTCATGGGCGGTCTCCAAAATGCCGTTCTCATGGTTGATGAAATTATTATTTTTGTTAAATTGAATCATAAACCGGGAAGCCCATATAAACCATAGGGGATTTCAGGGATATTTGTGAATTGACATTGAAATTTGAGCGTGTCACCGCCATCTGACGTACATCAAAAACTTGTGTGGAAGGATTCAACATGCGCTTGGACAAGCTAACAACCAAGTTCCAGCAGGCACTCGGCGATGCCCAGAGCCTGGCCAACGGCAACGATCAGCAATTTATCGAGGCGCAACATCTGCTGATCGCGCTGTTGCAGCAGGAAGATGGCGGAACACAGTCCTTGCTCGCCCGCGCCGGGGTCAATGTGCCTGCGCTCAAGCGCGATCTCGAACAGGCACTTTCCCGTCTGCCGAAAGTGGAAGGCCATGGCGGCGAGGTGTCGGTGGGCCGCGAACTGGGCAATCTGTTCAATCTGACCGACAAGGAAGCACAGAAGCGTGGTGACCAGTTCATCGCCAGCGAAATGTTCCTGCTGGCCTTGTGCGACGACAAGGGCGAGACCGGACGCATCGCCAAACAGCATGGGCTGGCACGCAAATCCCTGGAGGCGGCCATCATGGCCGTGCGCGGCGGTCAAGGGGTGGATTCCCAGGAGGCCGAAGGCCAGCGCGAATCGCTCAAGAAATATTGCATTGATCTGACCGAGCGTGCGGCGCAGGGCAAGCTTGACCCGGTGATCGGCCGTGATGACGAAATTCGCCGCGCCATCCAGATCCTCCAGCGGCGGACCAAGAACAATCCGGTGCTGATTGGCGAACCCGGCGTGGGCAAGACCGCAATTGTCGAAGGGCTGGCCCAGCGCATCGTCAATGACGAAGTGCCGGAAACCCTGAAAGGCAAGAAGGTGCTGGTGCTCGACATGGCCGGCCTGCTGGCTGGCGCCAAGTTCCGTGGCGAATTCGAGGAACGCCTGAAGGCCGTGCTGAAGGAAGTGGCCCAGGACGAAGGCCGCATCATTCTCTTCATCGATGAAATTCATACCATGGTCGGTGCTGGCAAGGCCGAAGGGGCCATCGATGCGGGCAATATGCTGAAGCCGGCGCTGGCGCGCGGCGAACTGCACTGCATTGGTGCGACGACGCTCAACGAATACCGCAAGTACATCGAGAAGGATGCCGCGCTGGAGCGTCGCTTCCAGAAGGTGCTGGTCGAGGAGCCGAGCGTGGAATCGACCATCGCCATCCTGCGCGGCCTGCAGGAAAAGTACGAACTGCATCACGGCGTCGATATCACCGACCCGGCCATCGTGGCGGCGGCAGAGTTGAGCCACCGCTACATTACCGACCGTTTCCTGCCCGACAAGGCCATCGATCTGATCGACGAAGCGGCTGCGCGGATCAAGATGGAAATCGACTCCAAGCCGGAATCCATGGACAAGCTCGATCGCCGCATCATCCAGCTCAAGATCGAGCGGGAAGCGGTCAAGAAGGAAAAGGACGAGGCCTCGATCAAGCGTCTGGGTCTGATCGAAGACGAAATCACCCGCCTGACCAAGGAGTATTCCGATCTGGAAGAAATCTGGAAGGCGGAAAAATCGGCCGTTCTCGGGTCTGCCCAGATCAAGGAAGAAATCGACCATCTCAAGGCCGATATCGCTAAGTTGCAGCGGGAAGGCAAGCTCGATAAGGTGGCCGAACTGCAATACGGCAAGCTGCCGCAACTGGAAGCTCAATTGAAGGCGGCGGATGCGGTCGACGGTACTGAAAAACCCAAAAACCAGCTATTACGCACCCAGGTCGGCGCCGAGGAAATTGCCGAGGTGGTCAGCCGCGCCACCGGCATTCCGGTGAGCAAAATGATGCAGGGTGAGCGCGACAAGTTGCTGCACATGGAAAGCCGCTTGCACCAGCGGGTGGTCGGGCAGGATGAGGCCGTGCGGCTGGTGGCCGATGCCATTCGCCGCTCGCGGGCCGGGCTCTCCGATCCTAACCGGCCTTATGGTTCCTTCCTGTTCCTTGGGCCGACGGGGGTTGGCAAGACCGAACTGTGCAAGGCGCTGGCCGAATTCATGTTCGATGCAGAGGATCATCTGATCCGCATCGACATGAGCGAATTCATGGAAAAACATTCGGTCGCCCGCCTGATCGGCGCGCCCCCGGGCTATGTGGGTTACGAGGAAGGCGGTTACCTGACCGAAGCCGTGCGTCGCAAGCCGTATAGCGTGATCCTGCTCGACGAAGTCGAAAAGGCCCATCCGGATGTCTTCAATGTGCTGCTGCAGGTGCTGGACGACGGGCGCATGACCGACGGGCAGGGGCGCACGGTGGACTTCAAGAACACGGTGATCGTGATGACCTCCAATCTCGGCAGCCAGATGATTCAGCAAATGGCCGGTGACGATTACGGGGTGATCAAGATGGCGGTGATGGCCGAGGTGAAAACCTATTTCCGTCCCGAGTTCATCAACCGTATCGACGAAGCCGTGGTCTTCCACAGCCTCGATGAAAAGCACATTGCCGGCATCGCCCGCATCCAGCTGGCGTATCTGGAAAAACGCCTGGCACAGCTGGAGATGCAGATCGTGGTCGAAGACAGTGCGCTGCTCGAACTGGCCAAGGCCGGGTTTGATCCCGTCTTTGGTGCCCGGCCGCTCAAGCGGGCGATTCAGCAGCAGATCGAGAATCCGCTGGCCAAGGCGATTCTGGAAGGGCGCTTCATGGCCAAGGATACGATCCGGGTGAGTTGCGATCCGGCCACGGGGGGCATCATGCGCTTTGCCAAGGGCTGAGATCAACGCGCAGCGGGGCGTTCCGCGAGGGCGCCCCTTGGTCTGCGGTCAACGACTCAGCAGCGGCCTTTTTTGGCTTGTCCGGGCGGGCAGTGCCCTCCATCCTGATGGGGAACACCGCGATTGCTGCGACCGGTGTAGTACTTTTCACCGCGCGGGCCATTGTGGCGTTTCCAGTAGTCGGCATCGCGCCAGGCTTCGCCATCCCAGTAATGGCCGCGGTCGTTGCGTGTGCCAAAGGTGATGGTCACGCCCGGCGCTTCGATGCGAGCCCCACCGAGATTGATGTTGATATCGGCCGCCAGGGTCAGGAGCGGTGTGGTCGCCAGTGCGACGAGCAACAGGATTTTTTTCATGGGTATCATCCTCGGGTTAGCGTGTATTCAACAGCGTTGATGCATGGACAGATTATCCGGCAAAACGTTTATCAAGGAGATCAGGATGTCCGTTTCTCTCGCCGAATGGCAGGCATCGCGGCGCGCCGAACTCGCATCACCGGATAGCTGGCTGGGCATGATCGGCCTCGATTGGCTGGAACCGGGCGACAACCGGGTTGGCAGTGGCGAGGATGCACGGATTCGCCTCCCCGAGGGGCCGGCTCATCTGGGCGATGTCGTATGGTGTGGCGAACGCATCACATGGCGCCCGGTGCACGGGGATGCCCGCGAATTGCTCACTGACCGTATCGGAACGGCGACGACGGTCGACCATGAAAATGTGTCTTTTTTCATTGTTGACCGGGAGGGTCGTCTGGCGGCCAGGGTTCGTGATCGCCACTGGTCGGCGAAGCGTGCGTTTCCGGGGCTGAGCTATTTTCCGGCGGAGGCGGCGTGGTGCAAGGCTGCCACCTGGGAGCGCCTTGATGCCCCGCTGTCCATGGAAGTCCCCAATGTCAGCGGGGAGCTCAAGACGGTCATGGTGACGCATCAGGCGGTCTTCGAACATGAGGGTGAAATGGTGGCCTTGCTGCCCATGTCAGTCAGCGAGCGCGAGCTGTTTTTTGTTTTTCGTGACCGGACGAGCGGGCGCGAGACCTATGGCGCCGGGCGTTTCCTCGAGGCTTCGCCGCCGGTCGACGGCCAATTGATTCTGGATTTCAATCGGGCTTTCAATCCACCGTGTGCCTTCACGCCATTTGCGACCTGTCCACTGCCGCCGCCGGAAAACTGGCTGAACATGGCGGTACTGGCCGGGGAGTGCAAACCCGGTTTCTCGCCCGGAGTGGCTTGATTGCTGCGGCGCAATAATTTAATATAAGCGTTTAATTATATTTTAAGGATGCCGCCATGCTGCGTTTCGATATTGCACCGATTTGCGCCAATGCCTACCGTTTCCAGGCCGCGATGAGCTTTGCGATTGCGGCGGCCTACCTGTTTACGCCGTACCAGTGGCTGTCCGTGCTGCTGGCCTTTGGTGGTTTTCTGCGCGGTTTCGTGTCGCCGCACAAATGCGTGTCCTATCGCGTGTTTTCTGCGATCAGCAGCAAGCTGAAGCTGGAGAAAAAGCAGAATGCGGGTTCCAAGATGTTCGCCGACAAGGTGGTGGCGCTGGCCGGTCTGGTGATGTTCGGGAGCTGGCTGGCCGGATCGTCGATTGGCATGGTGCCGGCGACCGCCATTCTGGTTTTTGCCCTGATCGACTTGTTGACCGGCTTCTGCGCGGCCTGCTGGGCCTACGGCGCGTATTACAAGTTCCGTCAGGCCTGAGCCTGAGCGTTTCAGCTAAAGGCGCGGACCCCCGCGCCTTTTTTGTTGCTGCCTTCAGTTGAGCTGATTGGCCACGGCCCACACCGCGGCTTCCACCCGCGAGCGGACTTTCAGTTTCTTCAGCAGGTTGCGGATGTGCACTTTCACGGTGCTTTCCATGATGTCCAGTTCGCGGGCGATCAGCTTGTTCGACATGCCGGCGGCCAGGCATTTGAGGATGGCGGTTTCGCGTTCGGTCAGGCTGGCATGGCTGCGGTTTTCGACCACGCTTTCTTCGCGCAGCGCGCTCGCCAGCAGGCTGGTCAGTTCCGGGCTGATGGCCGTCTGTCCGTGCATGGCGCTGTCGATCAGACGCAGGATATCGTCCGGGTCGTTGTCCTTCAGGATGTAGCCATCGGCACCGGCGCGAATGGCGGCGATCAGGTCATCCGGCGCGTTGGAGACGGTGAGCAGGATGATACGGGCCTCAATTTCCATGTCGCGCATGGTGCGCAGGGTTTCGATGCCATTCATGCCCTTCATGTTGAGATCGAGCAGAATCAAATCGGGGTCCAGGGTTTTGGCCTCGGCGATGCCTTCGGCACCGCTGGCGGCTTCGCCGATGACGGTGAAGCCGGAGGAGAGGGCCAGCAACTGGCTGACGCCGCGGCGGAACAAGGGGTGGTCGTCGATGATCAGGACGCGGGTGGGCGTGCTCATGGTTCTTGGCTTTCGCTGTCGGTTTGCCGATAAATTTGCGGCAGGAATTGCAGGGTGATGGTCGTGCCTTGGCCGGGGGCGCTTTCGATGTCGAGGTGGCCCGCCAGAATCTGCGCACGGTCCTGCATGATACTGGTGCCGAAATGGTTGGGCGGCGTATGGTCTGGGTCAAAACCCTTGCCGTCGTCGCTGACCCGGATCGTGACCTGATGGTCCTTGTCCAGCGCGATATAGACGCTGGCCCTGGCCGCTTCGGCGTGGCGCTCGATGTTGGAGAGGGCCTCGCGGATGATGCGGATCACATGCATTTCCTCGTTGCCCGAAAGCACAATGCCGGAAAGGCTGTTGCCCAGCCGCACCGGGAAACCGAGCTTTTCGGAAAATTCGCTGATGGTGTCATGCAGCGCCGCATTGAATCCGCGTTCATCGATGCGCAGGCGGAAGGTGGTGATCAGTTCGCGCAGTTCGCGGTAGGCCGCGTTCAGTCCCTCCTTGAGTTCTTCGGTAATGGCGCGCGGGTCGCAGCCCTGATCGATGCATTTTTCCAGCCGAGTCACCTGAATTTTCAGGTAGCTGAGCGATTGCGCGATGGAGTCGTGCAATTCGCGGGCAATCACCGAGCGTTCTTCGAGCACCGCCAGCCGGTGCTTTTCTTCGTTGCGCCGCATGTTGGCCAGGGCATTGGAAATATGGTGGCCCACGGTTTCGATGATGCGCATTTTTTCCGGCGTGAGCGGTGACCCGGGTTTGAGGAAAATGGGCAGGGTGCCGTGGAGTTTATCGCTGTCGCTGATTGGCACCACGATCATGGGTAAACGGTGGGTCTGTTCGCTCAGTGGCTGGCGGGCGGCCGCAAAACAGTGCGAACAATCGAGTTGACCGCAGAGGGCATGGCGCTCATCCGGGGCCAGGTCGCCGACGATCGGATGGGCGGGAAACTGCTGATTTTCGCTGATGCAGATGGCGCTGTGCCCAAGTTCCAGCGCAGCCTCGATGTCGCGTAGCGTGGTCTGAATGGTATCCAGCGTCAGGTCGCTGGCTGCCAGTTGCTGGCTAGTCCGGTAGAGCAATTCCAGCGAGTCCTTGCTTCGGGTCAGTTCCTGCGTTTTTTCGGCGACCTTGTCTTCCAGGTGGGCATACATATGAGCAATTTCAGACACCATGGTGTTGAAGGCCCGGCCTAACTGGCCGAGTTCGTCGTCGGACACATGGGCGACGCGCGTGCTGAAGGAGCCTTGCGAAACCGTTTTTGCGGCTTCCAGCAAATGCGCCAGCGGCTGTACCAGTTGCCGGTGCAGCATCCAGAGGGTAAGGATGCTAATGACGATGATGCCGGCCAGCAGCCCCAGCTGGATGACCCGTAGCAGCTTGGCTTTGCTTTCCAGCTCCTCTTCGATCAGTCGCACGACGTGGTCGATCTGGTCAACAAAGTCCGGAATGTCGATGGTGGCCTGCGCCAGTGCGGCGGCATCGCCCGAGGCGGCTGCCAGTTCGAGTGGGCGAATCTGGGTCGTCCAGCGTTGGAGAACGGCGCGCACGGCCAGGGTGGACGGCGCATCATCCGTGGATTTGCTGCTGCTGAAACGCTCCAGTCCCAGCAGGCGGCGCTCGAACTGTTTCATGGTATCCAGCGCTTTATCGGCCTTGTCCGGCTGCTGCATTTCGCTCAGCGTGCGGAAACTGAGCATGCGCAGCGAGCCGGAAACATTGACTGCGCTGGCGCGGCCGCTGATGTCGTCGGCAATGAGGGTGGAAATCACGATGGAGGCCAGCGAAAGCAGGGCCAGGATGCCCATCACCACGGCCATGCGGAC
>JAKLLI010000040.1:10586-11743 GCA_023150195.1 Azonexus sp. | reverse complement strand
TTGATCTGGTCGCACGAACTCTTGAGTGGGTTCGGCCAAATCGACATTTCTCGCGAACGCGACAAGCCGTCAAACCCACTCGGCATCGTGCTTACAAGGCTATTCGATGAAGCTGGCATGGCTTAACTTAACGGCATTGGGGCTGTCCCCTGTTTACCTTTATTTGCTTCGGGCAATAAGAGGAAAATCATTCGGCCGTCGAATTGACTCAACCGAAAGATCAATATCCAGCATAGGCCAATACAGATGGCTTTTTGACAGACGCTCAACAGCCATGACCTGTTCGAGGCTCGCTTTCCTGAACCAAGGAAAAGCCGAGAAAGGAAGATAGAGCTCTTCTTCGTCCAGCAACAGCCAGAACCCCTGATTGCTGGCCACCGATACCTCAGCCACCGAAATGTGTTGACCACGCATGCCGTATTTCCTCCTCGTGCTCGACAATCACCGTCATCGCTTCTCGAATCTGCGATTGCGACAATCCGACACCAAGCGCCAATTCAATAGCAGGCTCAAGCCAGAATTTCGCTTCGCCATCGGTATGCGCCACATGAACATGCATCCGAACCTCCTCACGTGAAAAGAAGAAAAAGCGAAACGCACCACTACGCAATACTGTCGGGGCCATGAAGTGATATTAACACCAGAGAAAGCTGCCAATTCTTCAGATCAGCAATGCCAGCAGTGGGAAAACCGTGGTCTGTCCCCTATTTTGTCTCTGGGCATAGGCTGCAAGCCATTCGAGATAGCAGCGATAATCTTCGTCAGCGAAGAAACAGGCCTGCCGATTATTTCCCCGCTGAATCAGATGCAGCGGAACATCAGGGAGAACGAGACGGGGACGACGGGGCATGAACACGCTCCAAAGCGCATAAATGCCAAGAGGATAATCGAAACGTAACGATTTTGCCTAAAAGCCAAACAAAGAAAACCGTGGTCTGTCCCCTGTTTATTTAGAATGAAAGGGTAAAACGGGTTCGAAGGGACTGCCCCTCGAAAGAAAAACGGGTGCCGAAGCACCCGTTTTGTTTTCTATCCGACGATCGTCAGATTAGAAGGAGTGACGCAGACCAGCAGCGTAGGTGGTCACGTTGTTGCTGCCACCTTCCGGGTTACGCTGAACAACACCAGCGTAAGCGGTGGTGCGCTTGGACAGGGAG
>JAKLLI010000040.1:0-10489 GCA_023150195.1 Azonexus sp. | reverse complement strand
GGGTCCAAGCCTTCTGATCATCAGCAGCAGCAGTCTTGTCTTGGGACAGGGCGGCGTATTCAGCGATCACACCAACCTTGGCACCGATCGGGGCGGACACGGAGACAACGTACTTCTTGTCCTTACCGTTGCCAATGGCCTTGTCCTTGCTGGTCTGGTAAGCGGCTTGCAGCTTGGCAACGCCGAAGTCGTAGCCAGCGCGAACACCCCATTCGGTGTTGTCGTCAGAACCAACGGTACCCGGCATGCTGATCTTGCCGTAAACCAGGCCGGCGGTAACCGGGCCACCAGCGTAGCTGGCAGACAGCAGGTTGGCGTAGTTGTCAGCGGTGTTGGTGCCGAGAGCGGCTTCGCTCAGACGAGCGTGGTTGTAGGCCAGGGTCACGCCACCGAAGGACGGGGAGATGTAAGCAACGGCGTTAGAAGCACGAGCGCCGGCATTGACAACAGACTTGGCAGCAGCGGTAGCGATGGAAGAACCGGTACCGACAACGTTGAAAGCGCCCAGACCGGTGGAGCCGCCCAGAGCAGAAGAGGCAACAGCGAAGTCCAGACCGGTGGTCTGCAGGTGACCAGCAACCACGGTACCGAAGCCGCCGGTCAGGCCGACGAATTGCTGACGGGCAGTCGCGTTAGCGGTGGTGCTGAAGCCCAGCGGTGCATTGATGTCAGCAGCCAGAGCGTATTCCAGGGTGAACAGCGCCTTCAGGCCGTTGCCCAGATCTTCAACACCCTTGAAACCCAGGCGGGAAGTAGACAGCACGCCAGAGGAGACATTCCACTGGCTCTTGCCAGCAGCTTGCGTGTCGGTGTAGGTGCCAGCCATATCAACGATACCGTAGATGGTGACGTTGGTTTGGGCGAAAGCAGCGGTGGAGGCCAGGCCGGCAACAGCCAGAGCGATAAGTTTCTTTTGCATCAGAAAATCTCCTTAGTGGTTAGTTTTTAACTGACTACATGTAGCCGGTTAAGCTTTGCCTCTCGGATCGAGAAGTTGAGTGGCATTCTGGCAGGGGGTTTTGGCTCAGGCAACGCTGCCGTGCCCGATCCAAGGGATCAATTCCCGAGTTGTTGCGTCAACGCAACATCTACTTCAACTGCCCCCCAACACGCTGTATGTGCTCGCGCAATGCCGGCAGGTCAATTTCGTGATGCAACACCAGATCGACACGCCAGGGCAGCAGAAGATCGTCGATTCGGTTTTCCAGCTGCAAACGACGCTTGGCGGATAGCGCGGGGGCATCGAGACACAGATCAATATCCGAACCGGGCCGGTAGTTGCCTTTCGCCCGAGAGCCGAACAGGCAGATGGACTGAATTTCCGGATATTCGGAAAATACGGCGAGCAGTTGCTCGATCACTTGGCGCGGCAAGCCACTCTCGTGACGTGTCATTCGCTGAGCGCCGCCCGCTGCTGCATTTCAGCCAGAAAATCCCGGAACAGCGCGAAATAGCTCGTGATGATCTGGGCGGCCATGCTTTCCGCCAAGGCCTGATGGTAGGTCTGCGAGGTTTGGTTACGGCTACGGATCATGGCCATCCACCCCTCCCCATCGCTCACCAGGCCACGCGCAAATGCTTCGCGCGTGGCATCGCGTGAGCCGCTGATCGCACTATTGCCTTGCCAGTAGAAGTAGTCCTTCATCAAATTCCACGCCAATTCATGGGTGAATTCGAAGGCCTGAATCAAGCCCTGTTGCTCCAGCAGCGACAGCGGGCGCTGCCCGGCCAACTGAACCGCTTCATCAAGGCGTGAAAAGGCCAGTGCGTAGTTAACCAGCCGTTGCTTCCAGCGAACATCCTGTTCATCCAGCATGCCCCCCTTTCCTGCGCGGACGCCGGTCAGCCAAACAAGCCGGCCAGGGCCTCACCGGGGGACTTAGCCCGCATGAAGGCTTCGCCCACGAGGAAGGTGCCGACCTGGTAGCCTCGCATCAAGGCCACGTCCTCAGCGCAAAGAATGCCGCTTTCGGTGACGACGATACGATCCGCAGGGATGCGATCCAGCAAACCCAAGGTGGTTTCCAGCGTCACTTCAAAGGTGCGCAGGTTGCGGTTATTGATGCCTAGCAGGGGCGTGCGGAGTTGCAGCGCGGCGTCGAGTTCTTCGCCGTTGTGCACTTCCACCAGCACGGCCATGCCGTAATCCATGGCCTGCCGTTCCAGCGCCTGCATCTGTTCAACGGTCAACGCGGCGGCGATCAGCAAAATGCAATCCGCCCCCATCGCCCGGGCTTCGGCCACCTGATAGGCGTCCACCATGAAGTCCTTGCGCAAGACCGGCAAGTTGCAGGCGGTGCGGGCGGCTTTGAGGTAATCGGGACTGCCCTGAAAATAGGGGCTATCCGTCAGCACCGAAAGGCAGGCGGCGCCGTGCTCGGCATAGTCTGCCGCAATATCGGCGGGGCGAAAGTCTTCGCGAATCACGCCTTTGGACGGACTGGCTTTCTTGATTTCGGCAATCACCGCCGGTTGACCGCAGGCAAGTTTGGCGCGGATGGCGCCGACGAAATCTCGCGCATCGGGCTGGGCAGCCGCTTCCGCCTCGACGACGGCAAGGGGCTTACGGGCTGACGCCGCGGCAATTTCTTCGTACTTGGTGGCAATGATCTTGTTGAGAATGTCGCTCATGATTCAGGGTCTTCTTCGGTATCTTCCAGCACGGTGGCTACCGGCAGCGTCAGGGACAGCGAGGCGAATTCGATGGTTTCGCCTTCGTGGTATTCATAAAGCACCCAGTGTTGCTCGGCATTGCGGCGAAACACTTCGATGCGCTTGGCCGCGAGATCAACCAGGCCATATTCCTGCAGGCTGGGCAGTTTGCGGTAGGCGGCAAATTTGTCGCCACGGTCGAATCCCGCGGTCGACGGCGACAGGACTTCAATAATCAACACCGGGTGGCTGACAAAGTCCGGCGTGGCGCGATCGCGGGCATCGCAAGTCACCAGCACATCTGGATAAAAGAAACAGTCAGCGGCATCCACCCGGGTTTTGACCGATTCGATAAAGACGCGACACGGGCTGCCTTTGAGCGCGCTGCGCAAGGCAGCGTACAGATTGCCGCTGGCGACATTGTGTGCCTGACGCACACCCACCATGGCAAAGACTTCGCCGGCGATATATTCGTGCCGTTCCGTCTGCGCCGCCTCCCAGGCCAGATAGGCTTGTGCATCGAAGGCTTCAGCGTGTTGTGGCAGTGCCATGATTCGCTCCTTGACGGTTGATGCCCGGGATTATGCCCCCAGACGCTGACTGGCCTCGACAAAGGCGGCCAGCTTGGCCCGCGCTGCACCGCTGGCAATTGCCTCGCGTGCCTTGGCGATACCGTCGCCAATACTGTCAGCCACGTTGGCCACATAAAGCGCAGCCCCCGCATTCAGACAAACGATTTCGCGCGCGGCACCGGGCTGATTGTCGAGCGCACCCAGCATCATGGCTTTGGACTCTTCCGCGCTGCCCACGCGCAGGTTGCGCAAGGACATCATTTGCAGGCCAAAATCTTCCGGATGGACTTCGTACTCGCGGATTTCACCGTCCTTCAGTTCGCCGACCAAGGTGGCAGCGCCCAAGGAAATTTCATCGAGATTGTCCTTGCCGTGCACCACCAGCACGCGCTCGGCGCCCAGGCGCTGCATCACCCGCGCCTGAATACCGACGAGATCGGGATGAAACACCCCCATCAGCGTATTCGGGGCACCCGCCGGATTGGTCAGCGGCCCGAGAATATTGAACAGCGTGCGCACCCCCATCTCGCGGCGCACCGGCGCAACATGCTTCATGGCGCTGTGGTGATTGGGCGCAAACATGAAACCGATGCCGCATTCCTCGATACAGGCGGCGACCTTTTCCGGCGACAGGTTGATATTGGCGCCCAGCGCTTCCAGCACATCCGCACTACCCGAACTGGACGACACGCTGCGCCCGCCATGCTTGGCAACTTTGGCGCCCGCGGCAGCGGCCACGAAGATGGAGGTCGTAGAGATATTGAAGCTGTGGGCCGAATCACCGCCGGTCCCGACGATGTCGACAAAATGGCGGTCATAGGGCACCACCACCTTGGTCGACAGTTCACGCATGACGCTCGCTGCCGCCGCGATTTCGCCGATGGTTTCCTTTTTGACGCGCAAGCCGGTGACGATGGCCGCAATCATGACGGGCGATACTTCGCCGCCCATGATCTGACGCATCAGGAAAATCATTTCGTCATGAAAAATCTCACGATGTTCAATGACGCGTTGGAGGGCGGCTTGCGGTGTCATTGCTTGTGCTCCTGAAGGAAATTGTTCAACAGGTCGTGACCGCGCTCGGTCAGGATGGACTCAGGGTGAAACTGCACGCCCTCGACCGCCAGCGTCTTGTGGCGCACGCCCATGATTTCGCCATCTGCGGTCCACGCGGTAATTTCCAGACAATCGGGACAGGTGGTGCGTTCGATGGCCAGCGAGTGATAGCGGGTGCAGGTGAGCGGATTGGGCAGATCGCGGAAAACCCCGACATTGCGGTGGTTGACCGGCGAAACCTTGCCGTGCATCAACTGCTGGGCATGCACGATCTTGCCGCCAAAAGCTTCACCAATGGCCTGATGGCCCAGGCAAACGCCCAACAGCGGAATCTTGCCGGCAAAGGTCTTGATGGCGGCCAGCGAGACGCCCGCTTGTGCCGGAGCGCAGGGGCCGGGCGAAATCACCAGATATTCGGGCTTGAGCGCCGCGATTTCTTCGAGCGTGATTTCGTCGTTGCGAAACACCCGCACGTCCTGACCCAATTCACCGAAGTACTGGACAAGGTTGTAGGTAAAGCTGTCGTAATTGTCGATCATCAATAACATGGTCTGCTCCCCGGCTCAGTCGAAACGCGTATCGAGGCCTTGTTCGGCCAGTTCGGCGGCGCGCAATACGGCACGCGCCTTGTTCTGCGTTTCCTCCCATTCGGCCTGCGGATTGGAATCGGCGACGATGCCAGCCCCCGCCTGAACGTGCAACTGGCCATCCTTGAGCACCGCCGTACGGATGGCGATGGCCAGATCCATGTCGCCGTTGAAGCCGAGATAACCGACCGAACCCGCATAAATGCCGCGCTTGACCGGCTCCAGTTCATCGATGATTTCCATGGCGCGCACCTTGGGTGCACCGGACACCGTGCCCGCAGGAAAAGTCGCGCGCAGCACGTCGACCGCATCAAGCCCATCCTGCAATCGGCCTTCCACATTGGAGACAATGTGCATCACATGCGAGTAGCGCTCGATGACCATGTTCTCGGTAAGTTTGACCGTGCCGATCTTTGCCACACGACCACAATCGTTGCGCCCCAGATCCAGCAGTTGGGTATGTTCGGCCCGCTCTTTTTCATCGGCCAGCAGTTCGACGGCCAGTGCAGCATCCTCTTCCGGCGTGGCGCCGCGTTTGCGGGTGCCGGCGATTGGCCGTACGGTGACCCGGTCGCCCTCGAGGCGCACCAGAATCTCGGGCGAGGCGCCGACAACCTGATAATCCTCGAAGTCAAAATAGAACATGTAGGGCGAGGGATTCAGGCTGCGCAGGGTGCGGTAAAGCGCCAACGGGCTGGCGGCAAAGGGCTTGCTCATGCGCTGCGACAGCACCACCTGCATGATGTCGCCTTCGGTAATGTAAGCCTTGGCCTTGAGAACTGCAGCCTTGAAGGCCTCTTCGCCGAAATGCGAGACGGCGGCTTGCGACACCACCGGCTGTTCCGCCGGAATGGCCACTGGCGTGCGCAGCTTGCCGAGCAATTCCTTGAGCCGGGCACGGGCTTTTTGGTAGGCGCCGGGGAAGCCGGGTTCAGCGTAAACAATCAGCGTGAGCTTGCCGGAGAGGTTATCGACCACGGCGATTTCTTCGGACAGCAGGAGATGAATGTCCGGTGTCCCGATAGGATCATCCACCGGGCCATTGCACAGACGTTTTTCGACGTAGCGCACGGTGTCGTAGCCGAAACAGCCCACCAGCCCGCCGAGAAAACGCGGCATGCCCTTGCTGCTGGGGGCCTTGAAGCGCTTGGAAAAGGCGTCGATGAAGGCCAGCGGATCATCGCCGTCGCTGCGTTCGGCAATGCGGTTACCGGTCAGCACCAGCACCTGTTGGCCACGCACGACCAGACGGGTCTGGGCGGCCAGCCCGATGATGGAATAGCGGCCAAAACGTTCGCCGCCCTGCACCGACTCCAGCAGGTAGGAATAGGGCGCGTTGGCCAGTTTGAGATAGATCGACAAGGGTGTGTCGAGATCGGCAAATGTCTCCAGCGAGACAGGAATACGGTTGTAGCCCTGAGCTGCAAGCGTGTTGAATTCGGATTCGGTCATGGAAGCCTCGAAATGACGTGAGTTGGACATACTGGGGCGCGCCGGCAGGCGCAATACGGGCAGGAGATTAAGGACGCCAGGGGCGCCAGCCGTGCCAATCGTTCCAGGTAGGTCGTGCAGTCATTGGGATCAGGAGGTCTTGAAAAGGAAACCTGCCCGGATCGGGCAGGTGGGATTGATACTAGCCCATCGCTCTCGGGCGTGTCCACCCGGCAAGGGCAATTAAACCGTGGCCAGCGCGTTGCGCAACGCCCCAAGAATGGAATCGTAGCGATGCGGATCGCTGTCCTTGCCGGCGCCATAGACGGCGGAGCCAGCGACAAAGGCATCGACACCGGCCCGCGCAATCTCGGCGATGTTGCCTGTATTGACGCCGCCATCGATTTCCAGACGAATACGACGACCGCTGCGGGCTTCGTATTCATCGAGCTTCGCCCGTGTCTTGCGCGCTTTTTCCAGCGTTGCCGGAATGAATTTCTGACCACCAAAGCCCGGATTGACGCTCATCAGCAACACGACATCGATTTTATCGAGCACGTAATCGAGGTAACTCAGGGAAGTTGCCGGGTTGAACACCAAGCCGGCCTGACAGCCACCATCTCGGATCAGCGACAGGCTGCGGTCAATATGTTCCGAAGCTTCCGGGTGAAACGTGATGATGTTGGCGCCCGCCTTGATAAAGTCGGGAATGATGCGGTCGACCGGCTTGACCATGAGATGCACATCAATCGGCGCCGTCGTGCACGGGCGGATCGCCTCACAGACCAGTGGGCCGATGGTGAGATTGGGAACATAATGGTTGTCCATCACGTCAAAGTGAATCCAGTCGGCACCCGAGGCAATCACATTGGCCACCTCCTCACCCAGTTTGGCGAAGTTGGCGGACAAAATGCTGGGGGCAATGACGAAATCCTGAGCTGACATGATCGTGTTTCCATAAAGAAGAGCAGAAATTATCCCATGACCGCCCCCGACAAGTACCGCATCGAAATCATCCCCATCCCGCAATACCTGCCTGAACAATCGGCACCTGAAGACAAACGCTACGTCTTCGCCTACACCATCACCATTCGCAATTTGGGCAGCATCGCTGCACAACTGGTGTCCCGGCACTGGATCATCACCGATGCCGACAACCAGATTCAGGAAGTGCGCGGCCTCGGGGTCGTCGGCAAACAACCCTTGCTGCAACCCGGCGAAAGCTTTGAGTACACCAGCGGCTCCTCGCTGACTACGGCCATTGGCACCATGAAAGGCAGTTACCAGATGGTGGCCGAGGACGGCACCCATTTCGATGCCGAGATTCCGGAGTTCGTGCTGGCCAAACCCAGCGCGTTGCATTGATGGGGCTGCAGGCCAGCTATACCCTGCTGGCGCCCATTTACGATCTGGCGGTCGACCGGGCGACACGGCAAATTCGCCAGCGCAGTCTCGCCCGAATCCCCCAGCGTCCCGGTGAAGTGCTGTTGGCCGGTATCGGTACCGGACTCGACTTACCCTACCTGCCGGAGCGGCACCGCTATATTGGCCTTGATCTCACCTCGGCGATGTTGCAGCGGGCCCACTTGCGTCGCCACGCCTTGAATTTTCAGGCCCTGCAAGGCGACATGCAGCACTTGCCTTTCGCCGATGCCAGTTTCGATACCGTGTTGGCACACCTGATTCTGGCTGTCGTGCCGGCACCGGCACAGTGCCTTGCCGAAATGGCACGCGTGCTGAAACCCGGTGGGGAGTTGCTGATCCTCGACAAGTTTCTGCGCCGCGGCCAGTCCGCGCCGCTGCGGCGTTTATTGAACCCGCTCGCCCGCCGGGTGGCCACCCGGCTCGATGTGGTGTTCGAGGATCTGCTCGACGGCGTTCCCGGCCTCCGCCTGTGCGACGACAATCCCGCCCTCGCCGGCGGCTGGTTCCGGGAAATCCGGCTGATCCGAGGCTAGCGGGACATCCTCGCCCAGCGCATCGCTGATCCAGGCCTGCATCAACGTCCACGTCACGGCCAGCACCACAGGCCCGACGAAAATACCGATCAGCCCAAAGCCCAGCATGCCGCCGATGACCCCGGCAAAAATCAGCAACAAGGGCAGATCGGCGCCGCGCCGAATCAGGGCAGGACGGAGAAAATTATCCAGACTGCCCACCACCACGCTCCACACCAGCAAAAAAATCGCCCAGCTGTTATCGCCTGTCCAGAACAGCCAGCCAGCCGCCGGCAACAACACCAGCACGGGGCCGATCTGGGCGATACACAACATCAACATCAGGGCCGAGAGCAAGGAAGCAAAGGGCACCCCGGCCAACCACAGGCCAGCGCCGCCCAGGAGGGTCTGTACCAGCGCCGTCACCCCCACGCCCAGCGCGACACCACGAATGGCCTGCGCGGCAAGGATGATCGAATTTTCACCACGCACCCCTGCCAGCCGACGGCCGAAGCGATGCATCAAACGGGCTGCCTGTTCGCCACTGCCATACAGGATGGCTGCAATGGTGACGATAAGCAAAAACTGAATCAGCATGCCGCCCAGCCCCCCTACCTGAGCAAGCACCCACTTACCCGTATTGGCCGCGTAGGGCGTAACCTTTGCCACGACTCCCTCGGAACCGCCGCTGGCCAGCCCCTGCCAGAATCCCGCTGCCTTTTCGCCGATCAGCGGCAGACCCGCGAGCCAATCCGGCGCCCCCGGCAGGCCTTCATGCGTCAAGCGATCGGCGAGCGCGGTCAACGCATCGCGATGGGCAAAAATGGTGTCAATCGCCAGCCACAGGGGCAAGACCAGCAGCAGCAACATGCCCAGACACATGAGCAAAATGGCCGGCGTGCGGCGCCCGCCCAGACGCTGCTCAAGGGCCAGAAAGGGCGGCCAGGTGGCGACCACGATCATCGCCGCCCAAACGCCCGCCGCCAAGAAAGGGCGCAACACCCAGAGTGACAGGCCGATCAGTCCGACGATGAAAGCGATGGCCAGCGTCGTTCTGGCCAGATCCTGGCGCACCATCAGGAGCGGTAATCAGCGTTGATCTTGACGTAGTCGTAAGAGAAGTCACAGGTGTAGACGCTGGCGTTCGCCGTCCCGCGACCGAGGTCGACACGCACGGCAATTTCTGCCTGCGCCATCACACGCGCGCCGTCGGCTTCCTGATAGGAGGCGGCACGCCCGCCGTTTTCCGCAACCAGCACATCGTCCAGCCAGACCTTGACGCCATCGACGTCCAGATCGTCGATGCCGGCATAACCCACGGCGGCCAGAATGCGGCCCAGATTGGGGTCTGAAGCAAAGAAGGCGGTCTTGACCAGCGGCGAATGACCAATCGCGTAGCCCACCTTGCGGCACTCATCGATGTCCTTGCCGCCCTGCACCGCCACGGTAATGAACTTGGTTGCACCTTCGCCGTCACGCACGATCGCCTGCGCGAGTTCAACGGCCACCGCGATGATGGCCGCCTTGACCTCGGCCCAGCCGGCGTCGTTGGCACCGGCGAAGCTGGCACCGGACTGGCCGGAAGCGATCATCACGAACGAGTCATTGGTCGACGTGTCGCCATCGACCGTAATGCAGTTGAAGGAGGCGTCTGCAGCCTCTTTCACCAGTGCGTCCAGCAGCGGCTGCGCAATTCCGGCATCCGTCGCCAGAAAGCCCAACATGGTCGCCATGTTCGGCTTGATCATGCCGGCGCCCTTGGAAACACCGGAAATGGTCACGGTTTTGCCGTTGACCGCCAGCCTGCGGGAAGCGGCCTTGGCCACCGTATCGGTGGTCATGATGCCGTGCGCGGCGGCATGCCAGTTGTCAGCCTTCAGGTCAGCCTTGGCGGCGGGCAACCCGGCCTTGATCCGGTCAACCGGCAATAATTCGAGAATCACGCCGGTCGAGAAAGGCAGTACCTGCTGCGGCGCCACGCCCAGCAATTCGCCGACAGCTTCACAGGTTTGCTGCGCGGCCTGGCGACCGGGTTCGCCCGTGCCCGCATTGGCAATCCCGGTATTCACGACCAGTGCGCGAATCTCCTGACCCGCTGCCAGATGCTGGCGACACACCTGCACCGGCGCCGCACAAAAACGGTTTTGCGTAAACACGCCGGCCACCGTGCAACCGGCGTCGAGCGCCACCAGCGTCAGGTCGCGGCGGTTCTTTTTACGAATTTCCGCTTCGGCAACACCGAGGCGGACGCCAG
>JAKLLI010000039.1 GCA_023150195.1 Azonexus sp. | reverse complement strand
CATTTGCCTCAACAACCCTCGCCTCGATCATGACTTGGCGTGCACCAATATCAATCGCACGAATAAAGGCACGAATTTCCTCCAGCTTGGAGGGAATATCATTAATAAACAGCAGGTTCGTTTGGCTATCCGAAATAACACTCCCCCGCTTGCTCAACATTCTCAATGCTGACGAATCCGAACCCCCCTGAGACCCCTCAAGCGGCGACAAGCCTGCCAGCAATTTTGCGACATCTTCTGCCTTTTGATAGTTGAGCTGGAATTGTTCAGACTTCAGCGGCTCAAGGTCGCTCAACTGCTGCTTGGATTCAAATTCCAGCTTCTCGCGGGTCGCGATTTCATCGCGCGGCGCGATCATGATGATGTTGCCGTTCTTCCGCATATCCAGACCCTTCTGGCGGAAGATGATGTCGATGACCTGATCAGCTGGCACATCCTTCAATACCAAAGTGGTTGTCCCGACGACGGTTTCAGCAATCACAGCGTTGAGACCCAGTTCTTCTGCCATCAATCGCAACAGCGCGCGGACGTCACCATTCTGATAGTTGATACTGACGCGGGGGCCCTGGTAGCCCACCTTGGCTCCTTGCACCAGTTTGTTCGGATCTTCAACAACCTGCTTAACTTCCAAAACAAACTGGTTGTCAGTCTGATAGGCGTTATGCTCCCACAGACCCTTCGGTGTGATGGTCATGCGCACATTTTCGCCAATTGCCGCGGTCGTCACGGAAGTCACCGGCGTAGCAAAATCAGTCACATCGAGATTGCGCCGCAAGCTATCCGGCACCGAGGTCTTGAGAAAATCCACGACCAGTTTCGAGCCTTGCTGACGAACATCAATCCCCGTACCGGAATCGCTGAGATCCACCACAACACGCCCTTCACCATCCTTGCCCCGACGGAAGACAACATCACGCAATGCGTGCTTGGCGCCCACCAGACTTTCCTCGGCAAATCGCATGGTTTTGCCGGCGGCGGTATCCGAAATCCGCTCAATCGGAGAGAGCGTAATGTAGAGCGACTTGCCATCCAGACGAGTCTTGTAGTTCATGTTGCGCACAAGGTTAAGCACCAGACGGGTACGATCTGCCACCTGAACGACATTCATGCTGCGCAGATCACCTTGATTCAAAACCTCGGAGGTACGGCCCAAGCCGTTCGCCGTCGCAGAAAAATCAAACGCAATTTTGGCAGGATTGGCTACCGCAAACCCGGGAGGTGGCGTAGTCAACGCGTCTTTGAGGTCAATTTTGACAGCAATATCCGCACCCTGTCCGGAAACATTCACCGCCTCAATGGCATTCGAAGCGACATTCTGAGCATAGCCCGGGCCAGCCAGTGCCACCCACGCCGAAGCGGCAAATACAACATATTTCACAAGATTCATTTGCTGCTTCCCTCCTTGCTCTGCAAAAGCAGCGAACTATCGCGTTCGCTCCATTCCCCTGCAGAATCCTGAATCAGTTCACGCAATTTCACTTCGCTTTCGCCAATCGCGGTCACCATACCGAAATCAAGGCCGATGTAATCGCCTACCTTGACCTGCTTTACCTTGTCTTCGTATTGAATTGCGGCCATCGGCACCTTGTTGATCACCAAGCGACCAATCATCGTGAGCGATTCCAGCGGGTATTTCTCCAATACATTGTTACGGAGTTCTCGCGCCTCAAAATCCGGCTGCAGCCCACCGCCTTTACCCGCACCCAGCTTGCCGCGCCCTTCGGGCTCGATCTTGGCGGGACGGAAGGGATCAGTGATCCCATACATCTCATAAGGTACCGGAACGTAGGCTTTCACCTCAGGAAGCGGCTTGACTTGCCCCCGGAGATCCTTGGTGCTTTCTTCCATCCACTGACGCAAATCGTCGTGCTCGCCCGAAGAACAGCCCATCAGCGAGATCAGACCTATCAACAGCAAATTCCCCTTTTTCACTGAGCAGCCCCCTTCGCAGCAGCCTGCTTTTGCTGAGCAATCTCCGACTCGTCCAGATAACGGAAAGTTTTGACGACGGCATCCAGGGTCAGCGCACTGCTATCCTTCACAGGCGCCACCACAATGTTGTTCAAGGTCACAATGCGGGGCAATTTGGCGATATCACCTGCAAACGCACCGATATCGTGGTAACTCCCGTTGATTTTTACCGTTACAGGCAATTCGGCGTAAAAGTCCTTGATTTCTTCCGCGCCAGGACGGAACAACTCAAACTGAAGGCCGCGCCCCAGACCCGCCTGATTGACCTCGATCAGCAGGGCCTCAATTTCCGACTTATTGGGCAACTGTTTCAGTAGCGCGCCAAAAGATCGGTCAATGTCGGCCAGTTGCTGGGTGTACAAATCCAGATTGACGGCTTGCCGCTTCTTCTCCAGGTAGTCCTGTTTAAGTGTTTGCTCTTCCTGTTGCTTCGTTTCCAGTGCAGACCATTGATCCCCCCAAAACAGCAACCATCCCATCGTCAAAATGAGCGCGAACACAGCGACCAAAACGGTCACTTTCGGGACGAGAGGCCAAGAGCCAGGGTCGTTCGGGTTCAGATATTGGAATTCATCCAGCGCAGCTCGAAAATCGATTTTCGCGATGGCATTCAGGTTGGCTTTGGCACTCATTTCACTTCCCCTTCAGGGGCAGCCCTGGTCAATCCAAACTTCATCCCGAACTCATTCACCCGGCGACCATTCAAGGCAACCGCCTTTGATTCGATGAGTTGCGGCTCTTCAAGCCAGGGAGATCCGTCAATGTTGCGCATCAGGGCAGAAATTCGGGCATTCGACTGCGCGTAACCCGTCACGCTGATGGCCAGCCCTTCCTGCTTGACCGACGTCAGATAGGCGCCCTCCGGCACCTGCTTAACGAGTTCACTCAGCAAATACACCGTTTCTCCACGGTCGCGCTGCAGGTCTTCAATCACCTGCTTGCGGGCGAGCAGTGCCTGAGTCTGTTCCTTAAGCCGCTTGATCTGGTCAAGCTCCTTGTCCAGTGAGGCAATTTCCTGCTTTAGAAAGTTGTTCTTTTCTTCCTGCGCAGCAATTTGTCCGTCAATCAGCGAATAAACACCAAAGGCGACCAGTACAGCCAACGCCACCACCAGACCGGCCAAAACAAAAAATTGCTCGCGTCTCGCCTTACGGGCCTCTTCGCGATGCGGTAATAGGTTGATCCTGATCATGCTGCGTCGAACCTCCGCAAGGCCAGGCCACACGCCACCATCAGCGCCGAGGCATCGGCAAGCAGGGTGCGCGCCCGGACACGATCGGACAACACCATGTTGGCGAAGGGGTTGGCAACCAAGGTATTGACCTGAGTGCGCGTCGCCACAATTTCATCGATACCGGGAATGACGGCACAGCCGCCAGCCAGGATGATGTGGTCGACCTGATTGAATTGAGTAGAGGTAAAGAAGAACTGCAAGGCCCGCGACACTTCCAGCGCGAGATTTTCCATGAAGGGCGCAAGTAACTCCGTGTCGTAGCCTTCTGGCAGATTGCCTGCCCGTTTGGCCTGCTCGGCATCATCAAGTGCCATGCCGTAATGCCTGGAAATATCCATGGTCAACTGGCCACCCCCAAACGCCTGCTCCCGGGCATACACCTGATGCCCATTGCGCATCACGGCAAGCTTCATCAGATTGGCACCGATATCGACCAAAGCCACGACCTGATTTTTTCCGCCTTCCGGCAACTGGCGCTCAATCAACTCATAGGCCGCCAGGGTGGCAAAGTTGTCGATGTCCACCACAACGGCCTTCAAGCCAGACGCATCCGCCACGGCAACGCGATCTTCGACCCGCTCCTTTTTCGAGGCGGCAATCAGCACCTCAACTTCGCCCGGCACCGAGGGCGCAGGCCCAATGACCTGGAAGTCGAGATTCACTTCGTCGATGGAAAAGGGGATGTACTGGTTAGCCTCGGACTCCACCTGAGATTCCAGCTCATCCTCACGCAAGCCAGCCGGCACGATGATTTTTTTGGTAATCACCGCCGAGCTTGGCAAGGCCATGGCCACGTTACGGGTTGACGTTCCAAGGCGCTTCCACGCCCGCTTCACGCAATCCACAACGCCTTCCAGATTGGTGATATTGCCGTCAGAAACGGCATCTCTCGGCAACACCTCGATGGTGTAACGCTCCACCCGGTAGCCGTCTTTTCCGTTGGCGGTCAGCTCAACCATCTTGACGGCAGATGAACTGATATCCAGCCCCAGCAAGGGACGGGCCTTGGGATTTAACAATGAGGATATATCGAAGCCCACCAAACCCCCGGAAAAGTCTTATGAAATGCGATGTTAGATGAAAATTCAATAATTCACTTCAGATGCTAGCAACAAGACCCAGGACTGTAAAGCACTTTCACGGCCACTCCACTGACCGTCGTATAATCCTGCGACCCACTCAAAGGCGTTCTCATCTTGTCACTCCCCCCCGCTCTCCGACTCTTTCTTTACCCATTGATCGCGCTTGGCGGATTGCTGGCCATCGCCATTGCAACCGTCATCATCATGATTGTAATGGCCTATCCAAAACTGCCTTCACTGGAAGTCCTTACAGACTATCGCCCGAAGGTACCGCTGAGAATTTATACCGCCGACGGCCACCTGATTGGCGAATTCGGCGAGGAGCGGCGCGCTGTCGTCGCCATCAGCCAAGTACCCGCAATAATGAAGCAGGCGATCCTGGCTGCAGAGGATGACCGCTTTTATCAACATGGCGGTATCGATTATCTCGGTATTGCTCGCGCTGCCGGCTCCAACCTGCTTAGCGGCGGCAAACGGCAAGGTGCCTCCACGATCACCCAGCAGGTTGCACGTAACTTTTTTCTGACCAGCGAGAAGACGTACACCCGCAAGCTGTACGAAGCCCTGCTCTCAATCAAAATTGAAAACAACCTGAGCAAGGACCAGATTTTCGAGTTGTACATGAACCAGATTTTCCTGGGACAACGCGCTTACGGCTTTGCCGCTGCCGCCCAGATTTATTTTGGCAAATCACTCCAGAGCATCTCGATTGCGGAAGCAGCCATGCTCGCGGGACTCCCCAAGGCTCCGTCTGCCTACAACCCGATCGCCAATCCCAGCCGAGCCCGCCTGCGCCAGCAATATGTGCTGCGCCGGATGCATGAACTGGGCTTCATCACGGATACCCAACATCAGGCAGCACTCAAAGAGCCGCTGGTCATCAAGCGCGAACTATCGGAATTCCCGGTCAACGCAGAATTTGTCGCGGAAATGGCACGGCAAATTACTACCGAGCAATTTCCGGAAAATGCTTACGCGCGCGGGATGAAGGTTTACACCACCCTGAACAAGGCAGATCAGGAGGCGGCATACAAAGCTTTGCGCCGTGGTGCGCTGGATTACGACCGTCGCCACGGCTATCGGGGCGTCGAATCATATATCGACATGAGCGCGATCAAGTCTGATCAGGACGAAAGCATTGACGTCGCCCTCCAAGAGATCAACGACGCCGGCGACCTTTTCCCGGCACTCGTCCTTGAAGTCTCTAGCAAGCAGATCAAAGCCTACCGCAAAGGGGGCGAATCACTGGTACTTGAAGGTGACTCGATGAAATTCGCTGCCCCCATGCTGGGGGACAAAGCGCCCCCCAACAAACGGATTCAGCGCGGTGCCATTATTCGCGTCATGAAGGATGACGAGGGCAAATGGCGCATTACCCAACTGCCCGAAGTGGAGTCGGCAATTATTTCCATCGATCCTCGCGATGGCTCGATTCGGTCCCTGGTCGGCGGCTTTGATTTCAATCGCAATAAATACAACCATGTCACCCAAGCCTGGAGACAACCCGGCTCCGCGTTCAAACCATTCATTTATTCCGCGTCGCTGGAAAAAGGCTATAACCCGGGTAGTATCGTCTCTGACGATCCAATCACCATTTCCGCCAGCGAAACCGGCGCTCAAGCCTGGCAGCCCAAGAATTACGACGGAAAGTACGAAGGCCCGATGAGTCTGCGGACGGCGCTCGCCAAATCCCGCAATATGGTTTCGATCCGCCTGCTGCAATCGATCGGCACCCGCTACGCGCAAGACTATGTCACGCGTTTCGGCTTTGACGCCGAAAAGCACCCGCCTTACCTGACGATGGCCCTCGGTGCCGGTTCAGTCACCCCGTGGCAGATGGTGTCGGCCTATGCCGTGTTTGCAAATGGCGGCTACCGCATCAGCCCCTACATCATTCGCGAAATCCGCAATGAACGTAACGAAGTCGTGGCCATGTCCAAAAATCCGGAAGCCGGCGACGACAGCATTCGCGTCATTGACCCGCGCAACGCCTTCCTCATGGACACGATGCTGCGCGATGTCACCCGCTACGGCACGGCCACCCGGGCCTCGGTATTGCTCAAGCGCAAGGACCTGGCCGGTAAAACGGGGACCACCAACGAGTCCATGGATGCCTGGTTCTGCGGCTACCAGATGAGCGTGGTCAGCTGCACTTGGATCGGCTTCGATCAGCCACGCAAGCTGGGGGACAAGGAAACCGGTGGCTCCGCCGCTTTGCCGATCTGGATCAATTACATGCGCGAAGCACTCCGCAACGTACCCGAACAACTGCCAGAGGTACCCGATGGCCTAACCCTGCTGGGGGGTGGCGAAGGGCGCTTTGCCAACTATGTCTATACCGAGAACGTTCCCAAGGAACCGCCCGTAACCGCAGATCCAGCCGCCGAAGCCGCCTCGGTGCCGCCAGCCCCCCCGCCGGCCAATCAACCGCCTTCGGACTGATCAGGCGAGCGTGATCGTTTCCCCGGACTGCTGACTCAGCAGTCCGGACAGTTTTTCCATCAATTCAGCCTGATCTCGCGTATCCCGCCAGGCACTGCCGTCCCAGCGAAAATGGAATCCTCCCGCTCTCGCGGCGACCCAGATTTCTCGCGCCACGGCATGTCGGTTGACGATGATCTTGCTACCGTCCTCGCATTCGATTTCCAATACGCCACCGGCGGCCAACTGGAAATCGATATTCGCCCCACATGCCTCGAGGGCGCCGTCGATGCGCGCCAGCATGGCGTCCGCCAGCCCGTTGAATTCACTGTCATCCATCGTGATACCATCCCGCTCTTCGCGTCCAGCGACCCCAATATGTCCAGAATCGCCACCCTGCTGATCATCCTGAGCCTTGCTGCCTGCGGCATCAAAGGCCCGCTTGAATTGCCCGCCAAAACAGGCAAACCGGTCCCGGCCGGCGGCGCCGATGTTAGCACGGCCCAACGTAGCCAAACCTGATGACCCAATTTGCCCTGAAAGCTGGCGTGCTGCACGCCGAAAACCTTGCCCTGCCGACAATTGCCGAACAATTTGGCACGCCGGCCTATGTCTATTCGCGCGCCGCACTCACCGCCTCGCTGCGTGAATTCCAGGACGTCCTCGCGGCCCATCCGGCCGGTGCGGGTGCACTGGTGTGCTATGCCGTCAAGGCCAATTCCAACCTTGCCATCCTCAATCTCTTTGCCCGCCTGGGCGCCGGCTTCGATATCGTTTCTGGCGGCGAACTCAAGCGTGTGCTGGCTGCGGGTGCGGATCCGAAAAAAGTGGTGTTCTCCGGTGTCGGCAAAACGGCCGCAGAAATGAAGCTGGCGCTGGAAGCGGGCATTTTCTGCTTCAACATCGAATCCATCCCGGAACTCGAACGGCTGAACGAAGTCGCCGGCCAGCTTGGCACATCCGCGCCGGTCAGCCTGCGTGTGAATCCCAACGTCGATCCCAAGACGCATCCGTATATTTCCACTGGCCTGAAGGAAGCGAAGTTCGGCGTTGCCTACGACGATGCGCTGGCGCTTTATCGCCGCGCCGCTGCCCTGCCCCACATCCGGGTCGCCGGCATCGATTGCCACATCGGTTCGCAACTGCTCGATCCTTCACCCTTTGTCGAAGCACTCGACCGCATTTTGGCGCTCATCGACCAGTTGACCGCGGAAGGCATTACCGTGCATCACCTCGACCTCGGCGGTGGACTCGGCATTCAGTACAAGGCCGATCAGGTTCAGCCGACGGTCGCTGCCTACCTCAATCCGCTGCTCGACAAGCTGGCGGGCCGCGGTCTGCAGGTCGTGCTGGAGCCGGGTCGCCGCCTGGTTGGCAACGCTGGCGTCCTGCTCACCCGTGTCGAATTCCTCAAGGAAGGCGAAGGGAAGAATTTCGCGATCATTGATGCGGCCATGAACGACCTGATGCGCCCGGCCCTCTACGAAGCCTGGCACGACATCAATCCGGTTGCGCCGCGTGCAGGTACCCCACGGGATTACGACGTGGTCGGCCCGGTGTGCGAAACCGGCGATTTCCTCGGCCAGGCCCGCCCGCTGTGCATCCAGCCCGGCGATTTGCTCGCCGTCATGTCGGCCGGTGCCTACGGCATGGCCATGGCGTCCAATTACAACACCCGGCCGCGCGCGGTGGAGGTGATGGTGGACGACGCGACGGTGCACGTTATCCGCGCACGGGAAACCGTGGAACAGCTCTACGCCGGCGAATCCCTGCTGCCGCAGTGAGTTCGCCATGAGCGGCATCCGCCTCGACAAATGGCTGTGGGCCGCGCGCTTTTTCAAGACGCGCAGCCTGGCCACCGAGGCTGTGATTGGCGGCAAGGTCAGGCGCAACGGCAGCGCGACCAAGCCTGCCCACGACATCAAGGTCGGCGACCGACTGGAGATTGCCAACAGCGAAACCCGCTGGACCGTGACGGTTATCGCGCTCTCCGAAAAACGTGGCCCGGCGAGCGAAGCCCGTCAGCTTTACGAAGAAAGCGCCGAGAGCGTCGCGGCACGTGAAGCCGCCCAGATGCAGCGAAAATTCACCGTCGAACCGGCGGCCGACCTGCATGGTCGCCCCACCAAGCGCGATCGCCGGCAACTGGATCGCTATCGTTAGTTTTTTCAGCCATGCGACGGTCGACTACCGCATGCCGCAAAAAATCAAAGCACCAGAGCCAGCGCCAACGGCAGGAAGAGCAAGGCCGCCAAATTGCCGATCAATACAATCGAGGCCACACGCTGGGGCTCTTGCTTGTAACGCTCGGCGAACAGGAAGTTGAGCACCGCCGGCGGCAGGGCACCAAACACCAGCAACATGGCGGCATCGCGCCCATCAAGGCCAAGCAATTGAATCACCGCCCAGGCAATCGCCATCCCCGCCAGCGGCCTGAGCAAGGCGCTGCCGACCGCCAGTTTCCATTCGCGGAAGTTCACGTCGGTCATGCGTACGCCCAGTGAAAAAAGCAGCAGCGGTACCGACACATCGCCCAGCATCTTGATGGCAATCACGGCAGGCTGCCAGATCGGCAGTTTGAACACGGCTACGGTCAACCCGGCAATCGCGGCGAAAACCACGGGGATGCGCCACAATGTCAGGATGCGGGTATTGGGATCGAGCAGGCGCGCGCCAAAGGAAAAATGCAGGGTGTTTTCCACCATGAACAGGATCACTGCGGCCGGTAAGGCCTGTTCGCCCCAGGCCAGCACCGCCAGCGGCAAGCCGATGTTGCCGGAGTTGTTGAACAGCATCGGCGGCACCAGCGTCTTGGGCTGCACGCCGCACAGTTTTGCGATTGGCCAGGCCAGCAGACCGCAGGTGGCGAGCACCAGAAAACCGCCCAGCGCCAGTGGGGCAAAGGCCGTTAGATCGAAGGATTTTCCGGCCATGGCAGCAAACACCAGCGCCGGCACGAACACATCCATGTTCAGCCGGTTGGCCACCGCCATTTCCGGCTTGTGCTTGCGACCGTAAAAAAAACCGGCCGCCACGATGCCAAAAATCGGGAAAAGAATGGCCAAGAGGCGAAAGGTCAAACTCTGCTCGTCCACGCGGGCGATCCCGAAAGTGAAATTGATGGCCCGATTGTGCGGGACGCAAGGCGCCCGGCACAGTCGGGAAAGCCCTTACAGCACGTAGCGCGAGAGATCTTCGTCCGCCGCGACTTCACCCAGCTTTTCATTGACGTAGGCGGCGTCGACCGCAAGCGTCTCCAGGCCGGGCTTGCCTGCTTCGAACGAGACTTCTTCAAGCAGCTTTTCCATCACGGTATGCAAGCGGCGGGCGCCGATATTCTCGGTTTTTTCGTTCACCTGAAAGGCGATCTCGGCCATGCGGCGGATGCCGTCAATGGCAAACGCCACCGTCACCCCTTCCGTCGCCAGCAAGGCCTCGTATTGCCGGGTCAGACAGGCATCGGTCTGGGTCAGGATGCATTCGAAATCGGCCACTGACAAGGAATCGAGTTCAACCCGAATGGGAAAACGCCCCTGCAGTTCGGGGATCAGGTCCGAGGGTTTGGACAAATGAAAGGCGCCGGAGGCAATGAAAAGAATGTGGTCCGTCTTGATCATGCCGTACTTGGTCGACACCGTCGTACCCTCGACCAGCGGCAACAGATCGCGCTGTACGCCCTGACGCGAGACATCGGCACCTTGCATGTCGGAACGGCTGGCCACCTTGTCGATTTCATCGAGAAAAACGATGCCGTTCTGCTCCACGGCCTGCACCGCCGCCAGCTTGACCTCGTCGTCATTCACCAGACGCCCGGCCTCTTCATCGATCAACAGCTTGAGCGCTTCGGCGATCTTCAGTTTGCGCGATTTCTTTTTGCCCGTGCCCATGTGCTGGAACATGCCCTGAATCTGCTGGGTCAATTCCTCCATACCCGGCGGCGCGAAGATTTCGGCCTGCACGCTGGGTGCTGCCAACTCGATGTCGATTTCCTTGTCGTCCAGTTCGCCTTCACGCAGTTTCTTGCGGAATTTCTGACGGGTCGCGTTATCGCTTGCGGTCGACTCGGTGTTTTCGGCAAAAAACCCGGGGCTGCGTGCCGGCGGCAGCAGCACATCGAGAATGCGCTCTTCGGCCGCATCTTCAGCGCGCGCCCGGTTGGCGGTCATCGCCCGTTCGCGATGGCTCTTGATCGCCATCTCGACCAGATCGCGGATGATGGTCTCGACATCACGGCCCACGTA
>JAKLLI010000038.1 GCA_023150195.1 Azonexus sp. | reverse complement strand
GTTCGCTTTAACTAATCCAGCAGTTCCGCCAGCTCCGCTGCCGAAGGCCTAACCACGCGCCCGGTTTCCACGCCGTCGCGCAGCAGGATCAGCGTCGGCCAGAGTTTGACGCGGTAGCTTCTGCCTAGCCGGCGGCCCGGGCCGTCTTCGATTTTCAGGTGGCGGATTTCAGGCGATTTTTCGAGTTGACCGCGCAATAAGGCTTGGGCTGCCTGGCAATGGGGGCACCAGTCGACGCCGAATTCGAGCAGGGTGAGGCCGGGCAGGGTGTCGATTTCTGCCCTGTCAGGGGCGTCGACCGTGAAGGTTTCAGTGTAGGGCATGGGTTCACTCACTCCGGGTAATGAGGGCCTTGAGGCGGGCGAGCTTGGGCGCAACCATGGGCACGGTGAGCATGGTGCTGGCCACGGCCATCAGCAGCAGGGCGGTGAAGGTTTCGCTGGTGATGATCTGCTTGTCGAGCAGGATGTTGGCGAAAATGATCATGATCAGGGCCTTGGTTTGCAGCAGCCAGCCGATGATGCTGGCTTCGCCGGGGGCCCAGCGCAGGATGCGTCCCGCCAGTTGCACGCCAACCAGTTTGCCGACGACCGATGCCGCCAGCAGCAGCGCTGCGGCGATGAAGACGGCGGCGCCACCCATCGCCCAGTCCGTGCGCAGGCCGGTGCTGAGGAAAAAGACGGGCATCACGACGAGCAGGACGTGCTGCCGCAGTTGGTCCATTGTTTCCTGATCGAACCATTCCGCCTCGGTGCTGGCACCGGCAAGGAAGGCGCCGACCATGAAATGCAGGCCGGCCCAGTCGGCGGCAAAGGCGATCACCGCCAGCCAGATCAGCACGACATACCAGCGGTCGCGTTCCTGCAAGGCCGCCATCAGGCGGTGATAGGCCCAGGCGGCGAGTGCAAAGGCGAGCAGGAAGGCGGTCTGGCGGCCAACGCGCTGCCAGTCCATCAGGATCAGTGCCAGCACACCCCAGATGGCGATGTCGTCCAGACTGGCGTAGCGCAGAATGCGCTGGCCCATGGGCTGGCGCAGGATATCGAGCTTTTCCATGAAAAGGATCAGGATGGGCAGGGCGGTGACGGCACAGGCCATGCCGACGCCGAGGACGAATTGCCAGATCATGGCTTTTGGCCCCATCCAGCCGTCGACCGTCAACATCATCAGTGCCGCGAGACAGCCGAATGCCAGCGGTGTGCCCAGCGCCAGCCCGGCGGTAATGCCGCTTTCCCGCCGATAGGCCCAGGCCTTTTTCAGATCCAGTTCCACGCCCGCAATCATCACGAAAAGCATCACCGCCCACCAGGCAATGCCGTTCAGCGACTGGATCACGGGTGGCCGGAAGACGAAGGCGTAATACTCGGGGAAGACGGCGCCGAGAATGCCGGGCCCAAGCAGAATGCCGGCAATGATCTGGACGACGACGAGCGGCGCGTAATAGTCGGTATTGCCCAAGCGCCAGATCAGCCAGGGCACGGTGAAGATGATCGCCATCGCGATCAGGAATATTTCGCTGGTGTTCATCCCCGCAGGCGGCGCAATGCCAGCAGGGGCAGGCGCATGACAAAACCGAGGAAAAGCCGGGTGTGCATCCAGGTCAGCAGGGTGTTATCGCGCAGATATTTGAAATGCGAGACACCGCCTTCATCGGCGCGGAAATAGCGCACTGGCGCGTCGCGGTTGATCGGCCGCACGCCCGCCCAGCACAGGCGGACCACGGCTTCCGGATCGAAGTCGAATCGGCGCATCCAGCGATTGCCCCGCATGATGCGGATCAACGGCAGGATGGGATACACCCGAAAACCGTAGAGCGAATCGCCAATGCCCATCCACAGGGTTTCCAGATTGGCCCAGCCGTTGGACACCTTACGCCCATTCACCCGCAGGGCCGGGGCATCGGCAGCGAAGACCGGCTTGCCCAGCACCATCGCCTCCGGTGCTGCCTGCGAGGCGGCCATGAAAGCCGGAATCAGATCCGCCGGATGTTGACCGTCGGAATCCATGGTCAGGGCATGCGTGAACCCGGCGGCGGCGGCCTGGGTGATGCCTTCGAGCACCGCGGCGCCCTTGCCGCTGTTTTGAGGAAGCACGATTACCTGCAAACCGGGGTCGCTGGCGGCCATCTCCCGCAGGGCGCGATCACTACCGTCGGTACTGCCATCCACTACCACCCACACCGGCGTCCATTGCGCGCGGGCGGCGCGCACGGTATCGAGCACCTTGGGGCCGGGGTTGTAGCTGGGGATGAGAACGAGATGGGTGGTGGAAGCTTCGGTCATGATTCAGGCGTGCACGGTCGACGGCGAGGTCGGGGACAATTCGCTGCGCAGGTAAGTTTCGAGCGCCACCGTAAATGCCGCGACATTGGCCGGCGGCGGGAAACGGCGACCACAGCGGATACGGCAACGCAGCGGCAGGATCGGGCGCCGGAACAGCGGCCAGTCCTTGCCGAGATAGGGCGTGGAAAACTCGATCAGCAGGGTCTGGACCGGCACCTGCGCCCGACCGGCAATCAGGCCGGTGGTCGGCATGCAGGGATCGAGCGGGAAATGGCGGGTGCGCGTGCCTTCGGCAAAAATCACCAGATGCGCGCCAGCCTGCAATTCTTCACGCGCGGACAGGATCATCTCCAGCGGCGCATTGTTCCGGATGTAGCGCGCCAGCCGCGCTGCCGAACCAAACAGGATGTTGTCCAGCAAGGCCGCTTTCATGACGCAGACGGCATTGGGAAAGCGCGAGAGGATCATCACCGCATCGAGCAGCGAGGGATGATTGGCCACCAGGATCAGCGGTGCTTCGTCTTGCAGGCGATCAAGATCCGAGAGATCGAAGTTGCAGGCGCAGACGATTTCCAGAAAGGCGAGGTAAGCGCGAAAACCGAGGCGAATCGCCAGTCGACCGAGCCGCTGCCCGGACTGGCGCGGCAGCAGGGGATTGAGGATCAGGGCAAAGGGCAGCCACAACAGGCAGATGACGGCCAGCGCACCAAGACCGAGCACCATGGCAATCGCTTCATAGGCGCGCCAAAGCCAGCCCGTCCGCTGCCGGCCATCAGTCATCGATGCGAACGCGGGTCGACGACTCGCCCAGAATCCAGGTCACGGCCATGCCGGCGGCAAAATAATTTTTGTCGCGAACCAGCGGGCTGTTCTCGAAAACGGCGCCGGCCAGATTGTCGTAACGCACAAACCCGCCCACCCAATAGCCGGGGAAGCGCTTGGACAGCGAAGCCAGATACTGCATGCCGGCATAACCGCTGCGAGCTTCGTAGGCGGGGCGGGTGGCGGTCGCCTCGCTCGCCTTCACCCCGTAAAAGTAGTCATGCTGACGCCGGTCGCCAAACAGCGGGCCGGCCAGCAGGCCAAGGTTCCAGCCGGCCATGCCCGGCAGGTCGGTCACGTCCATGTTCAGCTTGGGATGGAAGACCAGGCCGATGTCGCGCGGCTTGCTGTCCAGCGTAACCGCCGCGCGCAGGGGCAGCAGCAGCTTGACGAAGCGGGCACGGTTCTCGGAGCGCCATAAAGTGACATCGATCTGTGGCCCGATTTCAAAGGTGGCGTCGAGATCCTGCATGCCCTTGCGCGCCTCGATGTCGTCGCTGCTGGCGGGCGGGGACAGCGCGGCGGACAAGGTCAGTTCAAGGCGATCCCGTGATAGGTGAAATGCGGCACCGGCATCACGAAATTGCTGGTCTGATCCGAACCGCGGTAGGCCGGAAAACTGAAGGCGGCAACCCCGGCCCCGACTTCCCACAAGGGGACATCTTCCGCCATCGCCGACATGGGCAGGGCGGCGGACAGGCCCAACAGGGCCGCACAACGGGCAATTCGCTTCAACATGGGGCGTCCTCCAGCGCATGCAGCGCCATGGCTTCAATCTCAACCAGCAAATCACTGCGACAGACATCGGCTTCCACGTACAGCACCTCGGCACCCGGCAGCGCGGCGCTGAGCAGGGCGTGAATTTGCGGATAATCGGCAAGGTGGCGCAGATAGACGCGGTACACCAGCGTTTCCGGCAAAAATTCGGCAGAACGGCACTTGCTGTTAGCCTCTGCGAGCACCGCCAGCACATTGGCCAGCGCCTCCCGGGTTTGCCCGGTAACGTCGCCGGCATGAACCGTCTGATGACCGACAATACTGGCGGTCCCGGAAATGAACAGGATTTCCTGCCCCGGCGGATAAACCAGCGCCGCGCGCGAGAAAGTCGGGCTGCGCGGGCCATACTCGGCGGGATAGTTGTAGGCGCTGACCTGACGCGGGTTTTCGACGGGCACGGCGGGCGTGGCGCCAGCCAGAAAAGCCACCGAAAGCGGACCACGTTGCAGGCCGAGCGCACACGCAGCCGGCACGTTGCCGGTCGACCCGCGTCGGCAGGCCAAAAAGGCATCCTGCCGGCCCACGTTGAACTGGCGATAGCGCTCCAACCCGCGAGCCTCGCCGTTGATGTCGCTGAGGTAGTTCCACACCCGCCACAAGGCCGGCAGGCCTTGCGCATCGAGCAGGGCAAAAATTCGCCGGTAAGCCAGTTCGCTGGCCGCCTGCATGGGGGCCTCGGCCCCGTCAGCAAAGGCGGCTTCGTCCAGATCGATCACGCCGAACAACACATCGCCGGCACGCCGCCAGGCAATCCCGTCAAAGGTGCCGGACGTGACCGGCCCCTCCACCAGCCAGGCCTCGTGCACGGCATCGGCGGTCAACCCGGGCAGGCGGGCAAAAATGCCTTGTTCGGGCCAGTCGACCGCAAGCGCTTGCCCGCCCAGACGGAAGGTGCCCAGCACCTGCGCCGTTCCACGTGGAACGGCAACGGGATCAAAACGGGGCGTAAAGGTCAGAAAGGGCACGTCAGAGCGCGTTCGCTGCCGGATCATCAACCCGCTGAATATTGAACTGGCGACGTTTCCAGCCCATGAAGGCGCGTTTCGGCTGAATCACGTTGGCAAAGTAGTACAGCACCTTGAACATCCAGATCGATGGCCAGATCGGGGTCTTGCCGAAGATGTCACCGGCCAGCATGGACAGCACCGCTTCCTTGGTGCGGAAGAGGTTGCGCGGCCCCATGAAGAAATCGCGCATGATGGGATTGGTGACGCGGTAGATGAACCACGAGAATTCCTTGGGCCCGTGCTTCATCAATTTGTCGAATCGCTTGAGCGCCGCAGGCGCCTTGGCCGGGGTGCGCAAACAGGTATCGATGGCCTCGGCGGCCAGCACGCCACTGTTCATCGCCAGCAGCACCCCGGAGGAAAACACCGGGTCGATGAAGGCATAGGCATCGCCCAGCATGACGTAGTTTTCGCCGTGGTTGCGCTCCGATACATAGGAGAAATTGCCGGTGGCCTCGACCTCGTTGACCAGGGTCGCGTTCATCAGACGCTCGCCCAGTTTGGGGCACATCGCAATGCCATCGCGCAGGAACTGTTCGAGGCTGCGCTCGCCCTTGGTCTTCATGAAATATGGCCAGGTCACCATGCCGATGCTGGTGAGGTCGTTCTGCATCGGGATGAACCAGAACCAGCCGTGCTCGAACCAGAAAATGGTGATGTTGCCGGCGGCCTGACCTTCCAGGCGCTTGGCGCCGGTGAAATGGCCGTAGATCGCCGAACTGTTGTGCTTGGGATTGCGATGCTTGATGCGGAAGCGGTTGGCCAGAAAGGTGTCGCGCCCCGAGGCATCGACCACGAAACGGGCCTGCCATTCGCTTTCGCGACCATCGTCGTGCATGGCGCGAACCACGGCGGATTTATCTTCAAGAAAATCGATGCCCTTGGCCTTGCAGCCTTCGTGCACCACCACGCCCTTGCGCGCCGCGTTGCGGATCAGGATGGTGTCGAATTCGTCGCGCTTGACCTGATAGGCGCTGGGCATGGATTTGTCCCAGGCTTCGGCAAAGTTGAAGACCGAGGACATGTCATGGTTGGGCGATACAAACTCGGCGCCCGGCTTGTGCATGCCGATGGAACGGACTTCCTCGGCGATCCCCATGGCTTCAAACAGGGGCAGATTGGCCGGCAACAGCGATTCACCAATATGGAAACGCGGATGGTGGTCCTTTTCCAGAATCACCACCTTGTAACCCTTTTCCGCCAGCATCGGCGCCACGGTCGTTCCCGCCGGCCCGCCGCCAATGACCAGCACGTCACAGTGCTGGCGTTCCACGGATTGTGTCTGCTGTTCCATCGGTCCTAACTCCCCGGTCTGGCTTCCCTGTCGCGGCATCAATAATTTTTGTCATGGACCGGCGCGCATCGGCAGCCGGTCAGCCCGCAATTATACCGCTGTCGAACAGGCCCCTGCGCTGCTGCAACTGCTGCCTTCATACACCACCGGAATGATCTGCTTCATCGCCTCACGGCGAGAGAGCTTGACCGGCGACATCGCCACGATGTTGTCGATTTGCAGATCCGTGCTGAGTTGCGGAATCAGTCCGACCGGCTGGCGGGGATGACGCTTGAATTCCCGCTTGGCCCGTTCCATGTCTTCCTTGTTGGCACTGAAGTAACGCATGGCGGCAATCGTTTCCGGCAAATGCCTGAGTACATGCCAGAGGCTCCAGCGGTGCTGCCACAAGCGTTTGGCGAAGCGCCGGCGATAGCCCTTGCTGTCGTAAAAGCGCTTGATATGCCAGTTGTAGAGCGCATCCATTTCCTCGCGGGAGGAGAAGCCTTCGGGCAGATAAACAAAGTTCAGGCAGTTCATCAAGCGCCAGTCCTCGATCATGTCGCCGCCCACGCCGCTCACGCATTCGTCCCAGATCGGCGCCCCGTGCAGCGGACTGAACTTGGTCATGTTCATTTCATCGAGATCGAGCGAAAGGATGAAATCGCTGGTGACCTTGAGCGTTTCCGGGGTTTCGCCCGGCATGCCGAAAATGAACAGGCCCTTGGCGCGCAGGCCGGCCGCATGAATCTGGCGCACGGTATCGCGCACCGCATCCAGCGTCACGCCCGCCTTGTGGCGGGCCATCATGCCTGGATCGGCCGACTCCACCCCCATGGACACCATCAGTGCGCCCGCCTGCTTTAGCTTGGCCAGCATTTCGTCCGAGGTATGGCCGGTGCGGATGGCGCAATTCCACTGCACGCCCAGCGGCTTTTCGATCAACAGATCGCACAGATCCATCACCCGCTGCTTCTTGGCGGTGAACAGATCGTCGTACATATTGATGTGATACACCCCGAAGTTGTCCCGCAGGTACTTCATGTGATCGTAGGTGTATTGCGCGGAATTGGTCTTGTAGAGGCGCTCGAACACGGTCCGGTCGCAGAACGAGCAGGTGTAGGGGCAGCCGCGCGAAGTAATCATCGTCGCCCCGTAGCGCTTTGCGTAGGCGAACAGCGGCAGATGGTAGGCGTGCGGAAATCCGGCGAGTTTTTCGTAGGCGGGGAAAGGCAGTTCATCGAGATCGAGAATTCGGTCTCGGCGCGGGTTGACCGTAATCCGCCCGGTATCGTCACGCCAGATCAGGTTCCCGATATCGGCCAGCGGCTTGCCATCGGCCAGGTCGAGCAGGGCGCCTTCACCCTCGCCAATCACCAGATAGTCGATTTCGGGGAATTTCTCGAGGATGGGCGCACCCAGCGAGGAGACATGAACGTTGCCAAAAACAATCTTGATGTCCGGTCGCTTTTCGCGGATGTACAGCGCCATATCGGCGGCATCCATGAAACCGGAAGTGGTGGCGGAAAATCCCACCATCTCGGGATCAGTGGCCAGAATGATCTCCGCGTTGGCTTCGATGCCGGGCGGCGCATACGGCCCGAGACAGTCGTGCAACTGGACGCTGTGACCAAATTTCTCCAGCCAGCTGGCGAGCTGCATGATGCCGATGGGCGGCATGCGGTTGGCCAGCACCGAGAAATCGGGTTGTCCTGGCACAAAATTAAATCCGGCGGGATGAACGAGCGTAATGCGCATGGGAAATCCTTTGAGCAACTGGGGCTGATTTTATGGGAAAAATCCGCAAAAACCGGCAGCCGGATTAAAAGCTGCGAAAGGTATCCAGTGCAAATTTCACGATCAGCAAGCCGACCAGCCACAGGAAAACCATCCGGATGAAGCGGCTGCCATAACGCAGTGCCAGCCAGGTCCCGGTCGCCGAGCCGGCCATATTGGCCAGCGCCATGCCGACGGCCAGGGGCAAAAGAATGTGGCCCGCCGGCAGAAAAAAAGCCATCGCCGCCAGATTGGTGGCCACATTAACGACCTTGGACCCCGCTGACGCATGCAGAAAATCGAAGCCAAAAAATCGAATGAACAGAAAGATCAGGAAACTGCCCGTCCCCGGCCCGAAAAATCCGTCGTAGAACCCGATCGCGCCCCCCAGCAGCACCGCGTAAATCCATTCCTTGTGCCCGCTATGCGCGGGCTGGTGGGCCTGACCGAAATCCTTCTTCAACAACGTGTAGACCGCAGAAAAAATCAACAGCACCAGAATCAGGGGCCGCACCGCATCCTTGGGCAACCAGGCCACCGCCGCTGCACCGGCATACGACAGCGCAAATGCCGATACCGCCGCCGGCAGGATGGTGCGCCAGGGCATGCGGACACGCCGGGCGTAGCGCAGCGCTGCATTGGCGGTGCCAAACACGCTGGCAAATTTGTTGGTACCAAACAGGGTGGCCGGCGCGGCCTGGGGATATGCCGTAAACAGCGCGGGAATCTGGATCAGACCACCGCCACCGACGACCGCATCCACCAGGCCGGCGATAAAGGCTGCGAGCACGAGCGCCAATAAGCCAGCATCCAGAAGTTCGGGCATCATGAGGGCCGTTTTTTGCCGCTTTGGGCGTCTGCAGAAGTGCAGACTATGTCGCTATAATGCGTGCTCACATCGAGGAACCCGGGCATGGATAATCTGACTTTGTTGGTGTTGATCGGCGCGGCCATTGGCGTCGCGGTCTTTGTTCTGATGCGCAAAAAGGCCGAGAACCCGGCAGAAACGCTCCCGGAACGCAAGCGCTCCCGGAGCACACAACGAAGCGAAACCCGTCAGCAATCGCTGGATCTGGACCCGCAAACCCGCTTCATCGATACGCCGAAACGCAAGCAATACCGCCTGCTGAACGACAGCGAGCAGGAACTCTATCACCGTCTGAGCGAAGCCATGCCCAACATGCGCGTTTTTGCCCAGGTCGGAGTGGCCCAGTTGGCGCTGGCGCGTGGCCGCCAGGAGGCGCAGCGGCTGGGGCGGATGGCGGGTCGCGGGGTGGATTTTGTGGTGTGTGATCAGGAATTTGCCATCGTTGCCGCCATCGAACTGGCCTGGCCAACCACGGCGGCTCAGGAAGGCGAGGGGGCCGAGGACGAAAAACGGATGGCATTGCAGAGCCTGGGCATCCCCCTGATCGTTTTCCGCCCCAACATGCTGCCCGATGCCGAAACCATCAGCCATGAAATTGCTGATGCGATCATTCGCCGCAACCGGATGGAAGCTGAACGTCACTAGTCACGAATGACCATGGTGAATAACAGCCGCTTACTTGCCGATGCAGAAGCGGCTGAAAATGACCCCCAGCAGATCATCCGCCGTAAATTCCCCGGTAATTTCGCCCAGCGCCTGCTGCGTCAGGCGCAGTTCTTCAGCAAATAACTCCAGCGCCGGCATCGCGCCTTCGACCACGTCACGTGCGCTGGCCAGGTGAGATTCGGCACTGGCCAAGGCCCGCAGATGACGTTCGCGGGCGATAAACACGTCTTCCGCCTGATGCCAGCCGGCAATCCGCAAGAGTTCGTCACGCAACAGATCAATGCCCTGATTGGCTTTGGCTGACAGGGCAATGGCCACCCCGTTTTCATCGTCATGGCGCTCGGGCTCACCTTGCGCCAGATCGATCTTGTTGAAGACCGTGATCCGCTGCAAACGCTCGGGCAGACGGGCGAGAATGTCGCGGTCGGCCTCACCGACACCGCTACGGGCATCGACCAGCAAGAGCACGACATCGGCCTTCTCGATCTCCTGCCAGGTCCGTTCAATGCCGATGCGCTCCACTTCGTCGTCGGTATCGCGCAATCCGGCGGTGTCGATCACGTGCAGCGGAATACCTTCAATTTGAATGGTCGACCGCAGGGCATCCCGGGTCGTCCCGGCAATCGGCGTCACGATGGCCAGTTCGTCGCCGGTCAACCGGTTGAGCAGGGAAGATTTGCCGACATTGGGCTGGCCGGCCAGGACCACATGCAGTCCACTTTGCAGCAACTTGCCCTGACCCGCACGGTGAAAAATTTCCGCAAGTTTGTCGTGTAGGGCATCCAGGCGACCAAACGCATTGGCGGCCTGAAGAAAATCGATATCCTCTTCCGGAAAATCCAGCGTGGCTTCCACCAACATGCGCAGATGGATCAGTTCCTCGTTCAAGCCGCCAATTGCCCGCGAAAACTCCCCCTGCAGGGAGCGAACGGCGGAACGCGCCGCACTGGCTGTGGCAGCATCAATCAAATCGGCAACCGCCTCGGCCTGGGCGAGATCCATCTTGCCATTGAGAAAGGCACGCTGACTGAATTCTCCCGGTTCCGCCAGCCGGGCACCCAGATCAAGGCAACGACCGAGCAGCAATTGCATGACGACCGGCCCGCCATGTCCCTGCAACTCGAGCACATCTTCGCCGGTAAACGAATGCGGGCCGGGGAAAAACAGCAGAATGCCGGTGTCGACCGTGGCACCGTCAGCAGCCCTGAAATCGGCCAGCGTGGCATAACGCGGCTTGGGCGTTTTCCCGGTCAGCGCAAAAGCAAAGGGCAGCAAATTGCTGCCCGAGATGCGAATCACGCCGACCCCGCCACGACCCGGGGCCGTGGCGATGGCGGCGATGGTGTCTTTCTTCACCCTTTAGGCTTTGTCATCGTTGGCGGCCTTGCCACCCGCTTCCATCATGCGGGTGATTTGCCATTGCTGGGCGATCGACAGGATGTTGTTCACCACCCAGTAAAGCACCAGACCGGCCGGGAACCAGAAGAACATCACCCCGAAAATCAGCGGCATGGCCATCATCACCTTGGCCTGAATGGGATCCGGCGGGGTGGGGTTGAGCTTCATCTGAACGAACATGGACGCCATCATGATCACCGGCAGGATGTACCAGGGATCGGGCGAGGCCAGATCGGTAATCCAGCCCACCCAGGGCGCATCCCGCATTTCCACGGCGCCCAGCAAAGCCCAGTAAAGCGCAATGAACACCGGAATCTGGATCAGGATGGGCAGGCAGCCGCCGAGCGGATTGATTTTCTCGGTCTGGTACAACTTCATCATTTCCTGATTCAGGCGCGCCTTGTCATCACCATAGCGCTCCTTCAACTGGGTCAGACGCGGCGTCACCTTGCGCATCTTGGCCATGGACTTGTAAGACGCGGCGGACAGCGGGAAGAAAGCCAGCTTGATCAGCACCGTCAGGATCACAATCGCCCAACCCCAGTTACCGACAACCGCATGAATCGCTTCCAGCCCCCAGAAAATCGGGGCGGCAATCACGGTCAGCCAGCCATAATCCACGACCAGTTCAAGACCCGGGGCGATTTTCTTGAGTTCGGATTGAATTTGCGGACCGGCAAACAAGGTCATGCCCGTTTCGGCCTTTGTACCCGGGGCAATTTCGGCAACCGGCACAATCAGACCAATTTGGTACAGATTACCGCCGTCCAGCTTGGTGGCGTAGAACTCGCGCTGCGTCCCCGCCTTGGGCACATAGGCAGAGACGAAATAATGCTGCACCAGGGCCACCCAGCCGTTATCGGCCGTCTTGGCAAACTTGGCGCTCTTGTCGGCGATATCCCCCCACTTCAGCTTCTGATATTTCTCGGCATCGGTATAGACCGCAGGCCCGGTGAAGGTCTGCATCATGGCGCTATCACCAGCAGATGCGGAATCATCGCGCTGCAACTGGTAATAGGCGTGGGCACTCAAGGGCTTGCTGCTGCCGTTGTCGATTTCCCATTGCACGTCGATCACGTAGGAGCCGCGCTTGAAGGTGAGTACCTTGGCGACCTTGACGCCATCCGCCCCAGTGGCTTCGAGGCGAACCTTGAGTTCATCGCTGCCATCGGCCAGTTGATCCGGCCCCGGCACCCGGGTAAATAGCGTACGGTGGGTGGGCAGGCCTTCACCCAGCAAGCCGCTCTGGGCCGCATAGTGATGCTTGGCATCGAACAGTTCGAAGGTCTTCGACTTGTCGTCGTGATCCTTGTAGTTGAACAATTCCAGACCAACCAGATCCCCCCCCTGGGTAGAAATGCTGGCCTTCAGCAAATCGGTCGTCACCGAAAAAGCCGGCGCCGCATTGGCGACCACCGCTGGCGTCGTTGCCGCCAAGGCTGCCGCCCCATTCTGCAAACTGGCAGTAGGTTTAGGCAGGGCCGCATTGCCCGAACCTTGCACCGCCGCTACGGGCGCAACCGCTTTCGGCTGTTGGTAAGCCTGCCACTTTTCCCACAGCATGAAGCTGGAAAAAGCAAAGATCATGACCAGAATCAGACGTCGAGTATCCATGTGCTGCCTACTAAAATGGGTGGAATTTCAAGGGATGGGATCATACCCGCCAGGACGCCAGGGATGGCAACGGCAGATACGTTTGGTACCCAGCCAACCCCCCTTGAGGGGGCCGAATTTTTCGATGGCCTCGATTGTATATTCCGAACACGTCGGAAAATACCGGCAACGACGGCCGATCAGCGGGCTGATCGCATATTGATAGACGCGAACCAAGCCGATCAGCAAAAATTTCATCGTAACTCCTTTGCGTGACGCGGGCGTTTCAAGCGTCCAAGCAACTTGATGAAATCATCGGCGATGGCCTTGCCATCCAGCGGTAAAGGCTTGGCATGCAATCTCACGATCAGGTCACATGCCGGAAGATGCGAACGCTGTAGACGAAAATGTTCGCGCACGATGCGTTTGACCCGATTGCGGTCAACGGCGCGCTTCAGCAGTTTTTTGCCAATGACCAAGCCGAGACGGGGATCAACAAACCCTTCCGCTCGGGGCTGATAATGCAGCATCAGCCAGGTACCGCGTATCGCCTTCCTGAAACCAAAAACGGATGAAAATTCATCCGTTTTGGTCAGGCGATAGCATCTGGCGAAGTTTTGATTCACCTCGCCGGGTGTCCGTGATTAGACGGCGAGGCGTTTACGACCCTTGGCGCGGCGAGCAGCGAGGACTGCACGGCCACCCTTGGTGCGCGAACGGACCAGGAAGCCATGGGTGCGCTTGCGGCGCACGACCGACGGTTGATACGTGCGTTTCATGTTCTAATTCCTTGATGTACTGAGAAAAACGCGTGATTACACCTTGTTTGACCCGGTTCTGTCAAGACGATTTATTTGCCCAAGCTGTGGATAACTTTGGGGATGAGCGGTAGAATCGCGCTCTGGCTGTTCGCACCGACAGCCAGGATGTTTCCCGCAAATATCAATAATAATCAATCAGTTAAAAAATCTGCTGGCCGAATGCAAGGGCACTGCAGAGAGGAGCTTTTTGTTCAATGGCCGGTTTTTGGGAATCCTGTCTTAAGCGCTTCGAGCAGGAACTGCCCGCTCAGCAATTCAATACATGGATCAAACCATTGCGTCTGGAAGGCGAAGAAGCCGTCCGTGAAGAGGGCTTGCGCCTGATTGCGCCGAATACCTTCGTCGCCAAGTGGATTCGTGATCGTTATCTCGCCCGTATCGAAAGTTATGGGCAGGAATTTTTTCATACGAACATCAGCATCGCACTCGTTGTTCAATCTGCAAAACCTGCGGTATCCCGTTCCAGTCACGCCCCGCAAGTCGCCCTGGAATCCGACTCCCCGGCAAAACCTGCAATCGCACCGCAATCCACGGCTGGCAATTCCCGCGGACGCACCGGCCTGCCGGACAAGTCCCGCCTGATTCCCGAATTCACCTTCGACAACCTGGTCGTCGGCAAGGCCAACGACCTGGCCCGCGCAGCGGCCATTCAGGTGGGCAACAATCCTGGTGGCTCCTACAACCCACTCTTTATCTACGGTGGGGCCGGACTGGGCAAAACCCATTTGATACACGCCATCGGCAATCTCATCCGCACCGAGCATCCGGGCAAGGTGGTTCGCTACGCCCACGCCGAAGACTATTACTCCGACGTCGTTCGCGCCTATCAGCAAAAAGCCTTCGATACCTTCAAGCAAAACTATCGTTCCATCGACGTACTGTTGCTGGACGATGTTCAGTTCTTCAACGGCAAGGCCCGTTCGCAGGAAGAATTCTTCTTCCTCTTCAATTCGCTGATTGAAACCCGCAAGCAACTGATCATTACCTGCGATACCTACCCCAAGGACATCAATGGGCTGGATGATCGGCTGGTCACCCGCTTCGACTGGGGGCTAACGGTACAGATCGAACCGCCTGAACTGGAAATGCGGGTCGCCATTCTCAAAAAGAAGGCGGAAGCCGAGGGTATTCAGCTGGACGACGAAGTTGCCTTCTTCATCGCCAAGCACCTGCGTTCCAACGTCCGCGAACTGGAAGGGGCACTCAAGCGCGTGCTGGCGTATTCCTCGTTCCACGGTCGGGCCATCTCGCTGGAGCTGGCCAAGGATGCCTTGAAGGATGTGATTGGCTCGGTCCGCAATATCGGTATCGACAATATCCAGAAAACCGTCGCCGACTATTACAAAATCAAGGTCGCCGACCTGTTTTCCAAGAAACGCACGCGTGCCA
>JAKLLI010000420.1 GCA_023150195.1 Azonexus sp. | reverse complement strand
GAGGGGCGCATTTAACCATAACTCTGACAGCAGGTCAAACAATGCTCGGCTAAAATAGCGAACTTTGTTTTCGCACAGATTTGCTACCCATGAAGCCAGTTCGCACCCGTTTTGCCCCCAGCCCCACCGGCTATCTCCACATCGGTGGTGCACGTACTGCACTTTTCTCCTGGGCATATGCCCGTCGCCATGGTGGCCAGTTCATTTTGCGCATTGAGGATACCGATGTCGCTCGTTCAACGCCGGAAGCGGTGCAAGCCATTCTGGACGGCATGCATTGGCTGGCGCTGGACCATGACGAAGGTCCCTTCTATCAAATGCAGCGCATGGATCGCTACAAGGCGGTCATTCAGGAAATGCTTGCCGAGGGCACGGCGTATCACTGCTATACCACGCGCGAAGAACTGGATGCGCTGCGTGCCGAGCAGGAAGCGCGCAAGGAAAAGCCGCGTTATGACGGCCGTTGGCGTCCGGAAGAGGGCAAGGCGCTGCCGCCAGTGCCCGCCGGGCAGACGCCGGTGATCCGTTTCCGGAATCCGGTGGGCGGCGTGGTGGCCTGGGACGATCAGGTCAAGGGGCGCATCGAAATTGCCAACGCCGAATTGGACGATTTGATCATTGCCCGCGCCGACGGTACGCCGACCTACAACTTCTGCGTTTGTGTGGATGACTGGGATATGGGCATCACGCATGTGATTCGCGGTGACGACCACGTGAACAACACGCCACGTCAAATCAATATCTTGCAGGCACTGGGTGCCGAAGTGCCGACCTACGCCCATCTCTCGATGATTCTTGGCGACGATGGTGCCAAGTTGTCCAAGCGCCATGGTGCGGTTTCTGTCATGCAATACGACGATGATGGCTTCCTCCAGGAAGCCGTGATCAATTACCTCGCCCGGCTGGGCTGGTCGCACGGGGATGATGAGGTGTTCTCGCGCAAGCAGTTTGTTGAGTGGTTCGATCTCGACCACATCACGGCTTCTGCTGCCCAGTTCAACACCGAAAAATTGCTGTGGCTCAATCAGCACTACATGAAGCAATTGCCGGCGGCTGACCTGGCAGCCCGAGTCAAGCCGCGCCTGGCGAAGCAGGGAGTGGAAACCAATGCCGCGGTCAGCCTCGAAAAAGCCGTGGCTTTGTATGTCGACCGTTGCAATACCCTGAACGCGCTGGCAGACGCCGTCGCGGTGTTCTACAGACCGGTTGAGCTCGATCCTGCGGTACTGGCGCAGCATCTGACGGAAGAATCCTTGCCGGCGCTACGCGATTTCGCAGCAGGGATCGCCACAGTCGACTGGCAGATTCCGGCAATTTCTGCGCTGATCAAGGAGTGTATTGGCAAACATGGCCTAAAAATGCCCAAGCTGGCGATGCCCTTGCGCGTACTGTTAACAGGTCATGCACAAACGCCATCGGTGGATGCCGTGGTCGAATTGATCGGGCGCGAAGGGGTTTTGGCGGCATTGCAAAAAAATCTCTGAAAATCGCGAGAAGGCCCTTTACAAGGGGAGGGGTGCTCCCTATAATGC
>JAKLLI010000419.1 GCA_023150195.1 Azonexus sp. | reverse complement strand
TTCTGGATGATGTCCACCTTGTCCATCAGGGTCGGTGCAATGTTGATGGCGGCGTCGGTGATCAGCAAGGGCCGGTGATAGGTCGGTACATCCATCACGAAGACATGGCTGATGCGGCGGTTGGTGCGCAGCCCGTTGGCGCGGGCCACGACTTCGCTCATCAGTTCATCGGTATGCAGGCTGCCCTTCATCAGGGCTTCGGCGTCGCCGGTGCGCACCAGCGAGACCGAGAGTGCCGCCGCATCGTGGCTGTGTGCGGCGTTGACGATGCGGACGGCCGACAGGTCGAGACCGAATTCCTCGGCCACGGCGCGAATTTTGTTTTCCGGCCCCACCAGGATGGGCTCGATGATGCCGGCGTGGAAGGCCATGATCGGGCCTTTGAGCGATTCATGATCGCAGGGGTGGGCCACGGCAGTCGGGATCGGCTCCAGCCCTTTCACGCGGGAAAGCAGATGGGTGTAGCGCGCGTGCTTGTCGTCGATATGCACTTCCGGCAAATGGGTATCCTGCAGGCGGGTGATCTTTTCGTTGGGTGCCAGCACCTCGCAAGTCCCGCGCACCACCTCCAGACCTTCCTGATTGCAGCACTGGCAGTCAAAAATGATGTGATGGTTGTGCTCGAATTTCTGGCGCGCGGTGACGGTGATGGTGATCTTGTCGCCGATGCTGACCGGGCGGGCGAAATGCAGGCTCTGGTCGACCAGGATGGTGCCCGGCCCCGGAAACTGCGTGCCGAGCACGGTGGAAATCAGCGAGCCGCTCCACATGCCGTGCGCAATCACCTCGCGGAACATGCCACTTTCCGAGTAGTCGGGATCGATGACTGCCGGATTGACATCGCCAGTGAGGATGGCAAAGAGCTTGACGTCCTCGGGCATCAGGATGCGTGTCAGGCTGGCACTCTCGCCGACCTGGATTTCGTCAAAGGTTTTGTTGATCAGGTAGCGTTGCTCGTTCGAATCCTTCATGGGCCGCTCCGAAAAGGCTTAATCGCGTGCTGCCGTCCGCCGCTCGCGGACGGTGTCAGGTAAGGGAATGTCCAGATTGAGTTCGGGATGCAGTGCGTGCAATTGATCAATCACCCAGGGATTGGCTTCGTAGGTGAATTCGCGGGCATCCAGCGGCGCGCCGCTGACGGCGGCGGTAAACAGCGCCACGGCGGCGGAACGGCTGACCCCATATTCACAATGCACCATCACCGACATTTCGAATGGCGCCGCGTGAAGTTCCTGCACAAAGGCATCAATGCGCCTGGCGGTGGCGCGGTCGAAAAGGCCGGGCAAGGGCGGCTGAAACTCATCAGCCGGCACCGCATCGAAAAAAGATAAACGCAATACGTGGCGAAACAGCGGGTCGAGCCGGGCTTCCGGGGTCGTTGGATCGGTAATCGAAATCACCGCCATGTAAGGGTTGCCCGCGAGCGATTCTGCGAGTTTGCGCGAGGTGTAAAAAACGTGATTGATGGTCATGCCACGGTCGACCGCAGGTAAACAAGGTTTTTCGGGGGCGTTGTCATTCCATGAACACCGGG
>JAKLLI010000037.1 GCA_023150195.1 Azonexus sp. | reverse complement strand
GACCGCGCTGACCTCCAGCGAGCCAATTATTTCCCCGGTGTGGTCGCCGGATGGCAGCAAGCTGGCCTATGTCTCCTTCGAAAAGAAAAAGCCGGTGATCTATGTGCATTCGCTGGCCACCGGTCAACGTTACATTGCGGCCAATTTCAAGGGCTCCAATTCGGCACCGGCCTGGTCGCCGGATGGTCGCCGCCTGGCGGTCGTGCTGTCCAAGGATGGCAATTCCCAGTTGTATTCCGTCAATGTGGACGGCAGTGGCGTTCAGCGCCTGAGCCAGTCTGGCGGTATCGATACCGAACCGCGCTACTCGGCGGACGGTGCTTCCATCTATTTCACCTCGGATCGTGGCGGCAGCCCGCAGATTTACCGCATTGATGCCAACGGCGGGCCGGCGCAACGGGTGACGCATGAAGGCAGCTACAACGTGTCGCCACGGCCTTCACCGGATGGCAAGAGCCTGGCCTTCATTGCCCGCCGTGAAGGGCGTTTCCAGTTGGCGGTCATGGATCTGGCGAGTCGTCAGGTGCAAGTGCTGACCGATTCCAACAAGGACGAATCGCCCAGTTTCGCCCCCAACGGCCGCATGATCCTGATTGCCACCGAAGTCGGCGGGCGCGGTTTGTTGTCCGCAGTCTCCAGCGATGGCCGGATCAAGCAACGTCTGTCGGTTGCAGCCGGCGATGTGCGCGAACCGGCTTGGGGACCTTTTGTCAAATAAGTCATCAAAATTTCAATTCTTAAATATCCTCGTCGGAGCCTTTCATGAAAAAACTGCTGATCCCCGCCCTGCTCGCCAGCCTGCTGGCCGCCTGTAGCACCACCCCGCTGCCGGAAGACACCAATGGTGCTCCGGTGGAAACCCGCAACGGTGCGGCCACCAATCCCAGCGATGTGGCGCCGGTGGTTGCCGGCAATCTCGACGCCAGCGGCCTGCCGCGCGAGTTGACCGATCCGAAGTCGCCGCTGGCCAAGCGCAGCATTTACTTCGATCTCGACAAGTACGACGTCAAGGCCGAATACCAGGATCTGGTTGCGGCACATGCCAAATATCTGGTCGCCAACCGGGGTTTCAAAGTGCTGCTCCAGGGCAATACTGACGAACGCGGCAGCCGCGAATACAACCTGTCGCTGGGCCAGAAGCGGGCTGACGCCGTCAAGCGTTCGCTGGTGCTGCTGGGCGCTCGTGAAGATCAGGTCGAATCCGTGAGCCTGGGCGAAGAAAAGCCGAAGAACGCCGGTCACGACGAAAGCGCCTACAGCGAAAACCGTCGCGCCGATATCCTCTACCGTGCGGCTGACGGTCGCGGCGAGTTCTGATCATGCGTCGCCTCCCCCTGACTTTGTTGCTGCTGGCCGCCTTTGCGGCGCCGGCAATGGCCGGTGTGTTCGATGACGAGGAAGCACGTCGTCAGGTCACCGATCTCAAAGTCAGGACGGAGGCGCGTTTTGACCAGCAGGCGCGGGCCAATCTCGAGTTGGCCGGTGAAAACCAGCGCCTGCGCGAGGAAATGGCCCAGCTTCGCGGGCAGATCGAGACCTTGCAATACCGGCTCGATGTCAGCGACAAGCGGGTTCAGGATTTCTATCTGGATCTGGACAGCCGCCTGCGCAAGCTGGAAACGCCGCCGGAAGGTGTGGCGGCTGCGGTCAACGGCGCAGCGACGCAAAAAACCGGCGATACGGCGGCCATCACCCGCGAGTACGACACCGCGCTGGACATGTTCAAGGTGGCGCGCTACAAGGAATCGGCCGTGGCGTTTACGGCTTTTCTTGAAAAGTATCCCGACAGTGCACTGGCACCCAATGCCCAGTATTGGTTGGGGAATGCCTGGTACGCACAGCGTAATTGCACCAAGGCCATCGAAATTCAAAGCCAGCTGACAACGCGTTTCCCGGCCAGCGACAAGGCGCCGGACGCCTGGCTGGCAATCGCTACCTGCCAGCAGGAACTGGATATCCGTCGGCACCCGCCGCCGACAAGGCACGCGAACGCGTCAAGAAGAAGTAATTGGCGCTGCGCATCACCGAGATTTTCCATTCGTTGCAGGGCGAAGCCTCGCGGGTAGGTCTGCCGACCGTCTTCGTTCGTCTGACCGGATGTCCCCTGCGCTGCACCTGGTGTGACACGACCTACAGTTTTACCGGCGGCGAGCCGTGGACCGTGGACGCCGTCATCGCCGAGGTGGGGCGCTATCCGGTCAAGCAGGTCTGCGTCACGGGCGGCGAGCCGCTGGCACAAAAGGATTGCCTGCCTTTGCTGAGCGCCCTCTGCGATGCCGGTTACGACGTATCACTGGAAACCTCGGGCGCACTGGATATTGCCGGGGTCGATCCTCGCGTGGCGCGCATCATGGACCTGAAGGCGCCGGGTTCCGGCGAGTCGGAACGCAATCTCTGGCCAAATCTGGCCCACCTGACCACACGTGACGAAATCAAGATCGTGATTGCCGCTCGCGAAGATTACGATTGGGCGGTCTCCGTGCTGCGTGAACAGGCGCTGGACCAACGCTGTGCCGTGCTCTTTTCGCCGGCACAAGGTCAAATCGACCCAGCCGATCTGGCGGCCTGGATCCTGGCCGACGGCCTGCCGGTTCGCTTTCAAATGCAATTGCATAAAATTCTCTGGGGCAATCGGCAGGGTTGCTAAGAGTGAATTTCGGTCAAAACGCCCGAAATCCCCACCCAGACTTGCTCCACATACGCTCTTTGGGCATACTCCCGCGTATTCCACCCAGCATCAGACGGGGCTAATCGTCCAAAAACGGACATCAGGCATGAGGGAGTCGCATGTCGCTGAAGTCGGGCAGTGAGATGGTGGGCGCATGCCAGCCAGCACTTGACTGGCTGCCCATTCTCGATCGGGTGGGCGCTGCCGTCATGGTGGCGAATGCAGAGCAACGCATTGTGCGGGTCAATCGGGCGTTCTCCGCGATGACGGGCTACGCGGCCGAAGAGGTGGTGGGCAAAACCCCTCGCCTTCTGGCGTCGGGCCGGCACGACGGTGATTTTTACCAGCGTATGTGGAACACGATACGTCAGCGCGGCGCCTGGGAAGGGGAAATCTGGAATCGCCGCCGAAACGGCGAAATCTACCCGGAATGGTTGTTGATCAACGCCCTGCATGACGATACCGGCGTGCTCGAAGGCTATGTTGCCACCTTTTCCGACATCAGCCAGCTCAAACGGGCAGAATCCGAAATCCAGCATCTGGCGTTTTACGATTCACTGACCGGTCTGCCCAACCGCCGGCTATTGCTCGATCGACTGGAAAAGGCGCGGGCGCTGGGCCAAAGGAACGGCTACTCCGGTGCCCTGTTGTTCATCGACCTCGATCATTTCAAAAATTTGAATGACACCCTCGGGCATGCGATTGGCGACCACCTGTTGATCGAGGTGGCGCAACGGCTGCGCCGCTGCATCCGCGAATGCGATACCGCCGCCCGTCAGGGCGGCGATGAGTTTGTGGTGATGCTGGAGGCGCTGGATGCGGATCCGCAGCAGGCGGCCGTGGCCGCGGAAGCGATTGCCGAGAAGATTTGCGCTGCGCTGGCGGAGCCGGTGCTGCTGGTGGATCAGCACGAGCATTTCTGTACGGCCAGCATCGGGATCAGCCTGTTTGGTGGCACCGAGAAATCGGCGGAATCTCTGCTCAAGCAGGCCGATATCGCCTTGTACAAAGCCAAGGAAGCCGGACGAAATACCGTGCGCTATTTCGATCAGGCGATGCAGACGGCGCTTGATGAGCGCGCGCAACTGGAAGTGGGTTTGCGCTATGCCTTGGCCAAGGGCGAGTTCGTGCTGCATGTGCAGCCGCAGGTGACCGCGGATAAGCGCCTGGTCGGTGCCGAAACCCTGATTCGCTGGTATCGCGCCGATGGCAGCATTGTTGGGCCGGATCGCTTCATTCCGCTGGCCGAAGAGAACGGCCTGATCGTGCCGATCGGGCTCTGGGTGCTGGACAGCGCCTGTGCACAATTGCGCCGCTGGGGCGGTGATCCGGCGCTGAACGGCTTGTGTCTGGCCGTCAATGTGAGTGCCCGCCAGTTTCGCCAGCCGGACTTTGTCGAACAGGTGCGCAATGCCCTGGCGCGACATCAGGTCGACCCGTCCCGGCTTAAGCTCGAGCTGACGGAGAGCTTGTTGCTGGACAAGAAGGACGAGGTTGTCGACAAGATGAATGCCCTGAAAGCGCTGGGTATCCGCTTCTCGCTGGACGATTTCGGCACGGGCTACGCCTCCCTGGCCTACCTCAAGCGCTTCCCGTTCGAGCAATTGAAAATCGACCGATCCTTCATCAATCACATCACCCACAACGCCGACGATGCGTCCATTGTGCGGGCGATTCTGGCGATGGGCGATTCGCTGCGTCTGCAAGTGGTGGCTGAAGGCGTCGAGCAGACGGAGCAGCATGGTTATCTCGTGCGTCACGGCTGTTGTCTGTTTCAGGGCTATCTCTTCGGTCGACCGGTGACTTTTGCCGAATTCGAGGCGGCGATCGCTAACGCCGATCTGCTGCTGCCCGGGGCCTGAGCACAGAAAAGCGCATTGCCTTTCCCGTGTCGCATTTCGCGCGGCCCAGCGAAAATCCGGTGCAGGAACAAGGCGATACCATCCCGGTCAACGACCAAATTCAGGTATATTCGCGCCCCATGATGAAGCCCGCAGTCGTACTCCTTTCCGGTGGACTCGATTCAGCCACCTGCCTCGCCATTGCCCGAAATCAGGGGTTCGAGGCCTATTGCCTGTCCTTTAATTACGGTCAGCGCCATTGCGCCGAGCTGGCAGCGGCCCGCCGCGTGGTGGCGGCTCTGGGGGCACGTGAACACAAGGTCCTGGATCTGGGTCTGGCGCAATTTGGCGGCTCCGCCCTGACCGATAGCGCGATTGCCGTGCCGGTCGACGGCGTGCAACCCGGCATTCCCGTGACCTATGTACCGGCCCGCAATACCATCATGTTGTCCCTGGCGCTGGCCTGGGCCGAAGTGCTGGGCAGCATGGACATTTTTGTCGGGGTCAATGCCGTGGATTATTCCGGCTATCCCGATTGTCGACCGGAGTACATTGCCGCCTTTGAAACCATGGCCAATCTGGCGACCAAATCCGGCGTCGAAGGCCATCGATTGAGTATTCATGCGCCGCTGATCGCCCTGTCAAAGGCCGAGATCATCCGTACCGGTCATGCGCTGGGGGTGGACTACGGACTGACGGTGTCCTGTTACCAGGCCGATGAAACCGGCCATGCCTGCGGGGTCTGCGACTCCTGCCGCCTGCGTGCCGAGGGCTTTAGCGCCGCCGGTGTGCCTGATCCCACGCTTTATCGAGTCTGATATGGAAAACCTGACGTCCCCCTCGCTCATTCTCTGGCTGGTCTTCGCCGCCGCCTTCGTGTTTGGCCTGATCGGCCAGAAGACGCATTTCTGCACCATGGGCGCCGTTTCCGACATTCTCAACATGGAAGACTGGAGCCGCATGCGCATGTGGGTGCTGGCCATCGGTGTTGCGATTCTGGGGGCGGGCGGTCTCGATATGGCCGGACTGATCGACCTCGACAAAAGCATTTACCGTGCGCCGAGTTTTACCTGGCTGTCGTATATCGTTGGTGGGCTGTGTTTTGGCGTCGGCATGGTGCTGGCTTCGGGTTGTGGCTCGAAAACCCTGATCCGCATCGGGAGCGGTAATCTCAAGTCGCTGGTGGTGTTTCTGGTGCTGGGCCTGTTTGCCTATATGACCATGCGCGGGGTGTTTGGCGTGTTCCGGGTGAATGTGCTCGACAAAGTCGCGGTCAACCTCGAGGGCGGGCAGGATATTCCCAATCTGCTGACGGCGACGGGCGTGGCGCCGGATGTCGCGGCCAAGCTGGCGGTTTTTGGTATCGGTGGCGGGTTGACCGCATGGTGTCTGGCGAAGAAGGATTTCTGGACGCTGGATAATCTGCTGGGCGGCCTGGGCACAGGCCTGATGGTCGTGGCGGCCTGGTATGTAAGTGGTCACTTGGGCTATATCGCCGAACATCCTGAAACCTTGGAAGAAGCCTTCACTGCGACCAATAGCGGGCGCATGGAGTCGCTGACCTTTGTCGCGCCCGTGGCCTATACGCTGGAATTGTTCATGCTCTGGTCCGACAGCAGCCGCGTGGTGACGCTGGCAATTGCCAGTGTCGCCGGGGTCATTGCAGGCTCACTGGGCTGGTCCTTGATCACCCGCAGTTTCCGCTGGGAAGGTTTTGCCAGCGTTGAAGATACGGCGACCCACCTGATCGGCGCCGCCCTGATGGGCTTTGGCGGCGTGACGGCAATGGGCTGCACCGTGGGCCAGGGGATTACCGGGGTGTCGACGCTGGCCCTGGGATCTTTCCTGACGCTGGCGGCCATCTTGCTCGGCTCTGTGGCCGCGATGAAAATTCAATACTGGCGCATGATGCGCGACTGAGGGCCCCATGCGTATCCTGCTGGCTGAAGATGATCCGCTGATTGCGCCTGGCGTCGTGGCCGGTTTGCGCAAAGCCGGCTTTTCCGTGGATTGGGTCAAGGACGGTGCCGCTGCCGAGCATGCCCTGTCGATGGAGCGCTACAGCCTGTTGCTGCTCGACCTGGGCCTGCCCAAACTGAGCGGTCAGGAATTGCTGGTCCGTTTGCGCCGTGCCGAAAACAAGGTGCCGGTGCTGATTCTGACCGCGCGCGGCGATCTGGAAGACCGGGTGCGTGGACTCAATGAGGGGGCTGACGATTATCTGGTCAAACCTTTTGATCTGGAAGAATTGATCGCCCGCGTCTTTGCGCTGACCCGGCGTTTTCAGGGACGCGCCAACAGTGAGGTGCGAGTCGGTGGCTTGCAGGTCGACCCGCGGACGCGAACGGTGATGCTGGATGATCGGGAAGTGGCCCTTTCAGATCGCGAGTTTCGCTTGCTAATGGTCTTGCTGGAACAGCCAGGTGCTGTCCTCAGCATTCAGCAACTCGAAGACAAGCTCTACGGCTGGGGCGAGGAAATCGCCAGCAACACGATCGAGGTGCAACTGCATCGCCTGCGGCGCAAACTGGGCAAGGAATGGGTGCGCAACATCCGGGGTGTCGGTTTCCGTATCGGTAATCCGGGGTGAACGCCTCCATTCGCCAGTGGTTGCTGGTGTGGCAAATCAGTGCGCTGATTGCGATTTCGCTGATCATCATGCTGACCACTTACCATCTCGCCTGGGATGGGTTCAATCGCATGCGCGACTATTCACTGGAACAGATCGCTCACGCCGTGCTGCGCCATACCGGCGATGCGCCGCGGCCGATGGTCAGTGTGCCGGTTGAGGCCGATAAATTTGTCAGTCAGGTGTGGAATACCGATGGCGTGATGGTCTTTGCCTCCCGCCCCGATGCCGTGCTGCCGCGCCAGCCCCTTGGGTTGACGACCTTGATGCACGAAGGCGAAGAGTGGCATGTGATGGTGCTGGAGGACCACGGCACCGTAGTGCAGATTGCCAACACCACGGCCAGTCGCTACCGCATGTTCAACGCGCTCGGGCCGTGGCTGCTGCTGCCCTTTGCGGCGCTGATTTTTGTACTGGGCGGGTTGATCCTGCATGCGGTCAACCGCGCGTTGGCCCCGCTTTATCAACTGCGGGACGAGGTTGCGCAACGCAGTCCGGAACGACTCGATGCCTTTGTCGGCAAGGACTATCCTTCAGAATTGGGGCCGCTGGTGGATTCACTCAATGATTTGCTGCAGCGTTTGCAGCAGGCCTTTGCCTCGCAGCAGCGCTTTATTGCCGATGCCGCCCATGAACTGCGGTCGCCGCTGACGGCCGTGCGTTTGCAGGCGCAAATCCTCAGTCAGGAGGACGACGCAGCGGCCCGTCAGGCCGCCCGGGATTTGATGCAACTGGGCGTCGACCGCGCTTCCCATCTGGTGAACCAGTTGCTCAGTCTGGCGCGCTACGAGCGCCAGTTTCGCGCAGCCCGGCCCCATGCGCCGGTCGACCTGCTGCAGCTGGCAAAAACCGTGATCATCGAAAAATCGGCCCAGACCGAGGTCGACCTGGGCTTGCTCGATTCGGATGCCCTGTCAGTCATGGGCGATCAGGAAGCGCTGCGCGTCATGATCGGTAATCTGCTCGATAACGCCATCCGTTACGCCGGGCACGCCGGCGCAGTCGATGTACGCATCCTTCGTCAGGCAAATGCCGCCGTGATCCACGTCATGGATCACGGCCCTGGCATTCCGGCAGATGCTCGCAGTCGTGTGCTCGAACCCTTCTGCCGGCTTGCCGGACAAGAGATTCCGGGCAGTGGATTGGGGCTGGCGATCGTCGCGGAAATCGTTGCCATGCATGCCGGCAGCTTGCGGCTTGGCGATACGGCAGGCGGCGGGCTGACCGTTGAAATTTCCCTCCCGGCCATCCTTAACTGACAAAAACCTTAAGTTATTTGTAAGGGAGGGCCGAGCACTATGCGGCCCACTGCTGTCATGGCAGTCACTACAACTATTTGAGGAGTCATTCATGGCACAAGACGTTTACGCCCGAATCCGGGCGAATCCCAAATACGAGCAATTACGGCAGACTCGCAACACCTATGGTTGGGTGATGACTGCACTGATGCTCATCGTCTATTACGGCTACATTTCGCTGATCGCTTTCGACAAGGCCTTCCTGGCCACCCCGCTGGGCGCAGGCGTGACCACCATCGGCATTCCCATCGGCGTCGGTGTGATCCTGTTCACCATCGTCATCACCGGTATCTACGTTCGTCGCGCGAACACTGAGTTTGATGCCATGAAAGAAGCGCTGATCGAGGAGTGCAAATAATGTCGAAGTACGTTAAACAACTGGGTGCCGTCCTCGCCCTGCTCGGCATTGCCGGTGCAGCGCTGGCCGCTGGCGCCGACCTCGGTCAGGCCGAGAAGCAGGCGACCAACTGGACCGCCATCATGATGTTCGCTGCCTTCGTTATGGGCACGCTGTACATCACCAAGTGGGCGGCTGCCAAGACCAAGTCCGCGGCTGACTTCTACACCGCCGGCGGTGGCATCACCGGCTTCCAGAACGGTCTGGCCATCGCCGGCGACTACATGTCTGCCGCTTCCTTCCTCGGTATTTCCGCCGCGGTGATGGCCAACGGCTACGACGGCCTGATCTTCTCGATCGGCTTCCTCGTCGGCTGGCCGATCATCACCTTCCTGATGGCCGAGCGCCTGCGCAACCTCGGCAAGTTCACCTTTGCCGACGTGGCCGGTTACCGCTTTGCCCAGACCCCGATCCGCGCCTTTGCGGCGACCTCCACCCTGATCGTTGTGGCCTTCTACCTGATCGCCCAGATGGTCGGTGCCGGTCAGCTGATCAAGCTGCTCTTCGGTCTGGAATACTGGATGGCCGTCGTGATCGTCGGCGCGCTGATGATGGTGTATGTGCTCTTCGGCGGCATGACTGCCACCACCTGGGTGCAGATCATCAAGGCCATCCTGCTGCTGTGCGGCGCTTCCTTCATGGCCTTCATGGTCATGGCGCAGTTCGGTTTCAGCCCGGAAGCGATGTTCGCCAAGGCCGTTGAAATCAAGACCATGCTCGCCACCAAGGCGCTGGTTGCCGATGCCGTCAAGGCCGGTGCAGATGCTGCGGTTGCTGCCGCAGGTGTCGATACGGCGGCTGCTGCCAAGAAGGGTCTGTCCATCATGGGCCCGGGCAACTTCGTCAAGGATCCGATCTCTGCCATCTCCTTCGGTATGGCCCTGATGTTCGGTACCGCCGGTCTGCCGCACATCCTGATGCGCTTCTTCACCGTGCCGGATGCGAAGGAAGCTCGCAAGTCCGTGTTCTGGGCGACCACCTGGATCGGTTACTTCTACATCCTGACCTTCATCATCGGTTTCGGCGCCATCACCTTCGTGCTGACCAATCCGGAATTCCTGGATGCCAAGGGCGGCTTGATGGGTGGTAACAACATGGCCGCTATCCACCTGGCCAAGGCCGTTGGCGGTAACGTCTTCCTCGGCTTTATCTCTGCCGTGGCCTTCGCGACCATTCTGGCTGTGGTTGCCGGTCTGACCCTGTCCGGTGCCTCTGCCGTGTCCCACGACTTGTACGCTACCGTGTTCAAGAAGGGCAATGCCGATTCCGCTGCCGAACTGCGTGTTTCCCGTATCACCACCCTGTGCCTGGGCGCCGTCGCCGTGGTCCTGGGGATCGCCTTCGAAAAGCAGAACATCGCCTTCATGGTGTCCCTGGCCTTCGCCATCGCTGCTTCCGCCAACTTCCCGGTGCTCTTCATGTCCGTGCTGTGGAAGAACTGCACGACGCGTGGTGCCGTGATCGGTGGCTCGCTGGGTCTGGCCTCTTCGGTGATCCTGACCATCGTTTCCCCGGCCATCTGGGAAGCCGTCATGGGCAATCCGAAGGGTTCCGCCTGGTTCCCCTACACCTCCCCGGCCCTGTTCTCCATGACCATCGGTTTCGTGGGTATCTGGTTGTTCTCCATCCTGGACAACAGCGAACAGGCCAAGAAGGAACGTGCCCTGTTTGCCGATCAGGAAGTTCGTTCGGAAACCGGTATCGGTGCTGCCGGCGCCAGCGGCCACTAAGCCACTCGCTCCAAGCCTTCAAAAAGCCAGCCTTCGGGCTGGCTTTTTTACGTCGGGATTTTTATCTCGCTGACGGTCGACCGGCGCACTGACCCAATTATCGGGGGGCTGATTTCAGTGTTCGTCGCCGGCCTTGAGTTTGGCAATGACCAGCGGAAAGGCGCCGGAGCCGAACAGGGCCACGGATGAAACGATGAAAGCCAGTCCGGCCATGGGGTCATCGAGGACCGGATGAAGGCTGCCGCCGAGGCCGGAAACGCTGAGCAGTCCGGGGATCAGGCAGAGCACGCCAAGGGCGGTGAGAACGATAAACGAGGCGGGATAGCGAGGCATGGCGGCAGTGTAGACGAACTGGCATTTCAGCGAGAAGATAGCACCCTATTTTAATAATTCAGGAGACGCTGATGAACCGGCGAAACTTTTTGCGTTCCGCAGGCGCTTTGTCGGCGCTGACGGCAATGGAATTTGCGCCTTGGCAGGCGATGGCTGCCTTTGCCGAGGAAATGGACAACTTTGTGCGCGGTCCGGCAGTCAAGGACCATCCCTTGCGCCAGCTTTCCAAACACGTTTGGATGATTTTCTCCCCGGACGGTTTTCCGACCCCGGAAAACCAGGGAATGATGTGCAACCTCACCTTCATCGATACGGCCAAGGGCATTGTGGCGGTCGACACGGGGGCCTCGGTGCAAATCGGTGAAATGGCCATCCGCCAGTTGCAGAAAACCCTGAAAAAGCCGGTGGTCGCCCTGATCAATACCCATTTTCACGGCGATCACGTCCTCGGCAATCACGCCTTTGTCGATGCCTACAAGGATTTGCCCATCTACGCGCACGCCGGGACCATCACCCAGATCAAGGGCATGGAGGGGAATACCTGGCGCACCTTGATGGAACAATGGACCAATCAGGCCACCGTCGGGACGCGCGTGGTACCGCCCAATGTGGCGGTCGACCATGGTCAGGAGCTGAAATTCGGTGATGTGACCCTGCGCCTGCACCACTATGGCCGGGCGCATACCGCGTCGGATATCTGCGTGGAGGTCGTCGAGGACAAACTCACTTGTATCGGTGATGTCGCGATGAACGGGCGGATCGCCAATATGGATGACGGCTCCTACGTGGGCTCGCTGAAAACCTATGACGCCTTGCAGAAAAATGCGGCCTCGCGAATCTGGTTGCCAGGCCACGGCGAACCCGGAGCCGGGGTGCTGGACTGGAATCGCGGTTTGTTCGAAGGCATTTACGAGAGCTGCGTGAAGGCCGTTCAGGCCGGCGAACCGCTGGAGGCGGCGAAGTCCCGGGTGTTGGCCGATCCCCGGGTGGCCAGCCGCGCGAAAACGACAAAGGGCTTTGAGAACAACATCGGCAAATACGTCAGCCTTGCTTATCTGGAAGCGGAAACCAACGCTTTTTAGGCGCTTGCGGTCCACGCAAAAAGGCCGGCAATTTCGCCGGCCTTTTTGCGTAGTGTTGCAGAGACTTACTGGACTTGCTGAATCCCGGCGACCACCCAGCCACGACTGCCATCACGCGGCTTGGTCATGTGCCAGATTTCGGCGAAATCGGCTGCCGGCCCGTTACGCTCTTCGCGAATCTGACCGCTGAACTGAACGCTCACGATATAGCGGTTGGCTTCTTCCACCACTTCCAGCACGGTCGCGTCGAGATGGACGACATCGGTTTCCTGCTCGGCACCCTTGCGCTCGGCGATGGCCAGCTTGATTTCGCCATAGATTTCCGGCGAGGTGAATTCGCGTAGATCATCCAGATTGCCGGCATCGTTGGCGGCTTGCAGGCGAATGAAGTTGACCTTGGCATTGCGCACGAAACCGTCGACATCGAAATCGGCAGGGATCGCGGCGGCAGCCAGCGGCACGTCAAGCGGAGCCGCTGCACTGGCACTGCCTGCCGGGGTGAACTCCGGCTGAATGACCCGGCCACCACCGTTACCCGCGCCCGCATACTGCATGCCCTGTGCCGGCGCAGCCGCCTTTTTGCGCATGAAGAAGCCGATGGCGGCAATCACGGCGAAGGCCAGTAAGGCAATCATCATGAAATTGGCGAGACCTTCGCCAAAGCCAAAGTGGGACGCCAGCGCCGCCAGACCCAGACCGGCGGCCAGACCGGCGATGGGGCCCATCCAGGAACGCTTGGGCTGGGCTTGGGGAGCCGCCGCCGGGGCTGCAGGTTTGGCGGGCGCAGCCTGATTCATGTTGCGGGCCGGCGGCGTGGCCTGACGCTGCATGCCCCAGGAACTGCCGCCGCCGAGACGCTTGGCCTCGGCATCGCCAACATTCAGGGTGAAGCCGATGATGACGGCAGCTGCCATCGCGAGAAATTTATTCATGGATGTCTCCTTCGGACAAAATGTGCGCCTACTGTAGCGGTGTCCGTTGTTTGTAAAAACCAGGGTTTGGCTGGTGTATGTTTCGTAAATTTCGAATTATCGGATGCCGCCCAATAATTCGGCGGTCACCCCGGGATTGGAGGCGAAGTAAAAGTGCACATATGAGGCGGTCAGCCCTTGCACGCAATAAATGGCTTCGCCGGGCCCGCCGCTTTGGGTTTCGGCCCGAAACGCCGGCTGTAAC